>CAZUKJ010000025.1:12306-13919 GCA_964620855.1 uncultured Oscillospiraceae bacterium | reverse complement strand
ATAACAAAGACAATATCCCTCTTGCAAAGGCTTTAAGAAAAAATATGACACCGTGGGAACGAAAACTGTGGTATGAATTTCTACGGAATTATCCTGTGCGCGTTCAAAGGCAAAAGGCGATTGGCAATTATATCGCGGATTTCTATTGTGCAAAGGCAAAATTGGTCATTGAGCTTGACGGCGGAGGACACTACACTGCCGAGCAATCCAAAAAAGATGAACTTCGCACAAAAGACTTGGAATCCATGGATTTATCGGTGTTAAGAGTTTGTAATTTGGACATTGATCGTAATTTCAGCGGAGTGTGCGAACAGATTGATTTGACCATTAAAAATCTCTCCCTCAGTCAGCCTGGCGGCTGACAGCTCCCTCGTCACTAGCGCCCGCAGGCGCTGTGCATGGGCGCAACCGAGCGAAGCGAGGCTCTTAGCGCCTCGCAGAGGGAGCCATATTAGGCGCTGTGCAAGTGCAATCGCCTTTACCGATGTGATTGGCGGCGCGGTGGGGGGGACGAGGGAACGGATTGCCGCATCGCTTCGCTCCTCGCAATGACATGTTTGGGGTGCGCCAATCCGCAACATCGCGCCAATACAACAGAAACAACCGCTACAATCCTGGTTTTCCATTGGATTGACAGTATGATATTTGAAGTGTTTTTATAAAATTCTATGACGAGGGGGATATCCTATGGCAAACGCCACTCGTACTTCGTCTGCATCCGCCACCGGACGCGAACAATGGTATTATATTCATGAGGGGAAAAAGCAAGGGCCGGTATCCGGCACAAAGCTGACATCCATGATCGAATCCGGCAAGCTGGATTCTTCGACCCGTGTTTGGACAAAAGGCATGGCGAACTGGTCCGGTGCTTCGGAGACGGCGTTCTTTTCGCAGAGCGGCACATCGCAGCAGCCCGCCGGTGAGACAATCAATTTTGAACCGGCCAATCCGAAAAATCGCAAGCGCAAATCGCGCTGGTGGATCTGGGTGATCGTGGCCGTTGCTGTGCTTGGCATCGCTGCTGCGGTATATTTCCTTTTCCTGAAGGACGATGCCCCGAAGCCGGTCGCATCGACGACAACGGCTGCAGCGGTGGTCTCGGGCTACAACTGGGAGGAAACGACGCTCTTTGAAAACGACGAATGTGCGTTTATCATCGATTCCATCGGTGAAAAGGGCGACTATCTGGAGCTGGATGTCCGCTGCGTCAATAAAACCAGGCACACTCTGAGCTTTGCGTGGGAATGTACAAGCATCAACGGCAGCATGTTTGATCCGCTCTGGAGTGTTGCGGTCTGCAGAGAGTCCACCCTGAACAGCAGCATTACCTTCCCGCTGACGCTTCTTGATAGCCGGGATCTGCTGCCTGCCGACGAACTGAAATTCATTTTGTCCGTCTATGATGAGACGGAAGCCAGCCTGACCTATGGAGAAAGTCTGAACCATATTTTCAGCATTGACAGCTTCTGGTATACCGATTCCGTCGAGTACACCGATCCGGAGTCGACAGAAGCGTATGACGAAGCAGATCCGTATTGGTATCTCTCGCAGTATCAGACCATCGAAGGGTATGAGAACTACCTGTTCACCGAAGATGTTCAGGTCGACAAAGA
>CAZUKJ010000025.1:0-12206 GCA_964620855.1 uncultured Oscillospiraceae bacterium | reverse complement strand
GATACTACTACGATGAAGACGGCGACCCTGCCTATTACGGCATCGCCGGAAACCCGGAGAAGTATGACGGCGTCGTGACGGATCGGCTTCTTGAAACTGCTGCGCCGACCGATATCATGGGTGCGTATGTTGTCCATCAGGAATATACGATCTATCCCACGGATATGGAAGAAGAGGAGATCACCTATCCGGAGCGCATCACCACGAGCGTGGAACAGGTGTACTGGGAAGGTGAGAAGGGCAGCTTCATCGTTCTCAGCACGGAGAAGGATGCCTTTGAGGGCTTTATCGTCCATGTCTATGTGCAGAACAATTCGGACAACTTCGTCTGTTTCTTCGCAGGCGATGTGACCGTAAACGGCATCGACTATCCGGACAGCACGATCAAGGTGCTCCGGGGCGGCAGCAACAGCTACTGGGATATCGTCATCCCGAAGTCGATGCTCGAGGAAGACAATATCACCGCGGTGGAAGCCATCCAATGCCGCATTGGTGTGATCGGTGAAAACATGGCCGTACCGCTGTATCCCATCGAGTGGAATGCACCGTAACGAAAAAATTGCAAACCCGGCGTGGAGCGACAACCGCTCCACGCCGTTTTTTTCCTGGCAGGAAAGGCGGCTTTGCCGGAAAAATCAGGAATAAGATTGGATTATTTTAGCAGGATGCTTGCAACCGCAATTCCGTTGTAGTATAGTTATCGTGTATCGGTATTTTCTTTTTTAGCGATTCCGTATGACATGAGTGAATTTTATGCAAAGGGAATGACATCATGGATTTGCGTAAAAAAATAAAAGTTGCCGCAATATTGCTCCTGATCTGTGTGATTTTGCTGGTTTCGGTGAGTTACGCATGGCTGTCACTGTCTCGAGTGCCGGAAATCTCCGGTATTGACACCAAGATTGGGGCAAATGGCAGCCTGGAGATTGCGCTGCTCAATGACTCTACATACCTCGATCCATCCCTCATCCGGACGCAGGTCGGTGATTCTGCGGTGGTGCAGGATGCAACGGTCTCCAACTTGTCCTGGGGCAATGTTGTGGACCTGAGCGATGAGAGCTACGGCCTGAACGAAATATCCATTCTCCCGTCGCGCCTGAATGTCAGCCCGGGCGAGGATGGCGATTATTATGTAAACAGCCATATCCTTGCGTTCCCCGATTATGGAACGGACGGGCGGTTCTCCGAGTTTTATACCAATACGGTCTCCGCGGTCTATCATGACTCCCAGTTTTCCTATCTCACGGCAAAACAGAGCTATGGTGTTCGCGGAATAGGCACGATTTCCGATATGACTTCGCAGCAAGCAGCGTTGGCCCGCGCGAGAACTTCCGTACAATCCTATCGCTATGCTGCTTCCAATGCAGCAATATCTGCCTGGAACGCAAACGGAGCAGCGATCGTTGACCTGATAGAGCGGGGATATATCCTGAACGAAGACCGCTTCTATGATGCGGATATCGCCGTTGTTCGGGATACTGCAGCAAGAATGCTTGGCGCGCTCAGTTATATCGACTCTGCTTTGCGTCAGGGCATTGTTGGCTATGCTTCTTCTGTCATTGAGGATGCAGACACATTCCAGAGCCTGTGCAGCAATGTAGAGAACACCGTGATCCCATTATCGCTGATCGTGGAGGCTTCACCGGTCGAGCTGCCCTCCGGTTTCTCCAGCTGGATATCGCTGGTGGATAACAACAAGGTGAAGATGCAGGGGATCATTTACACATGCGACGCCATGATCGGCGGCAGTTATACATGGGCACAGATTTCCCCGCTTCTCAGCGCGATCATCAATGAGAACAAAACATATCTTGGGTCGGAAACCCTTTCGGCATTGACCTCGTCGTCACAGCTTTCGGAAGATAATCTTCTGACCTTGTCTTCCGATGCCGGAGTGATGGCAGATATTGCGGAGTTTTGCGGCGACTACAATGTGATATTCTCCTGCTCTGATACCGTCAGTGTGGAAGTGGTCACGATGGCCAAAGCGTCTCCGGCACATTTGACTAAAATCTATGAGATATTGGAAAATTGTCACGCGGCATCGGGCGATGACACCCTGCAGGATGCGCCGCTGAATGATGTATACGGGTTCGCTGTTGATCTGGCATTCCGATGCAACACAACCTCCAGACTCCTGCTGCAAACCGAAGCGGTGCAGCGCATTGACGCAGATTCTGAGACGCAGCAGACGCAGGGCAGCGGAAGCTATATGAGCTTTGCGTCGGAACAGCTGAGTACGGAACAAATCGTTCAGCTGATGGATGCAATCCGAATCGCGTTTATGGACAATCAAAACACACTTCTGGGTGTGGCAAAGCTGAATACCAGCAGTTATTCCGAATTGGAAGATGGCGTAACAGCACCGCTTTACCTGTATGAATACACCGTTTCGGTTGACGGCAGCATTTCCATGGGAGAGCGGCTCGACGAGCAAAACGAGATCGCATCGCTGACAGACGGAACGGCTACCGTGATCACTGCTGTTGTGTGGCTCGATGGCGATCATGTAGACAACAGCCTCGCAGCGGCAACGGCCAAAAGCATGGAGGGCGTTTTGAATCTGCAGTTTGCATCAACCGCCGTCCTTCAGGCTTCCAACCAGGCGATGGACTGAGTTGATAAAGAGAATGAAGCTGCGTGTAATATTTTTTCGTGGAGGGAATAGATCGTGAGTAAGCATAAGAACAAGGAAGAAAAACCGAGATATGTAAAAAGAAGACTGTCATCGGCGCTGTGTATGCTGCTGGTTTCGGCAATCCTGCTGGCGGCAACTTCCTATGCGTGGCTTGTTTTGTCCGCCGCGCCGGAAGTCACCGGTATCACTACCAATATCGGCGCAAACGGCAGCCTGGAAATTGCGCTGCTCGATACGGAAACCAGAACTGACCTGTCTTTGATCCGCACCGCAATCGGGGACTCGCTTGCCAACGATCATGCGGCAGAGGCCAACACGACCTGGGGTAATTTGATCGACCTGACTGCAGCGGATTATGGCCTTGGGGAGATCACACTGCTTCCTGCCCGACTGCAGTATGCGCAGCAGTCCGGCGGTGGATATAGGGTCAATTCCGGCCTGCTGTCCGTGCCGACCTATGGCTATGACGGCCGTATTGTGGATCTGACCGACAATACTGTCAGCGCCGTGTATTCCGACAAGGAATTTTCTTATAATGTTGGTGTGCAGGATTATGGTGTGCGCGCCATTGGCACCTCGGATACGCTGAGTGTTCAGGCCAGCGCGCTGGCGATGGCCAAGAGCAACATTACCACATATACCAAGAGTGCCGGCAGCACCGCCGCGGCAACATTAAATTCTAACGGCGCCGACCTGGTCAGCATTCTGGTCAATTATTCCGTTGGTATGCTGGTGACATTCGACACGACTCAGCTTGACACAATCGAAAGCATGATCGAAGATCTGAATACCTCCCTGGACTACATTGATCAGGCGCTTCGTCAGGGCCTCGTGGCTATGGCCGCGTCCAAACTGGGCGATGAGGACACCTTCGTGACTGTTCGTAACCGCATCATGGATACGGCAAAGGGCCTGCCCGAGATTGTGGCTGATCTGAGCGAGCTGGGAGCGGATGCGCTCCCGGAAGAGTATACCAACTGGATTGCCAGCCTGCAGACAATGCAGAACAGCCTGAACCTTGCGCAAAACAAGTGCGCTGCGCTGCGCAATAGCGGAACCAGCTATACATGGGAACAGCTGAAGGAGCCGCTGAGCTGCATCATGGATGTGGATCAGGTCTATATCAACGAAACGCTGTTCCCGGAGCTTGATAAAGACGCGGCAGCCGGCCTGGTCGGTTCGGATATTACGCTGACGCTGGCACCCGGTTCCGGTGTGTTTGCGGATATTGCCGATTTTACCGACGATTACAGTGCAATGATCACGGTGATGGGCACCAATGTGGAGATCGTGACCCGCACCTTGCAGGACACGCCGTATTTGCTTGCGTTGGCTGCCGGCGTGAAGGATCTGGAAGCGGCGGATGGCAGCGGCGACGCTGTTCAGGTTGCGGAGCTGACAACCACATACGGCTATGCTTTGGATATGGCATTCCGCTGCAACGCCGCAGTTTCTGATCTGCTGCTGCAGACCGCTGCTGTTCAGCGAGTTTACAGCGATTCTTCCTCTGCCAGCACGATGGGCGGCGGCAGCTACATGGAATTTTCCACGGGCAATACCGACTTGACGCTGGAAAAAATAATCCAGCTGATGGACGCCGTGCGAG
Organism: uncultured Oscillospiraceae bacterium; assembly: GCA_964620855.1. Classification (GTDB taxonomy): domain Bacteria; phylum Bacillota; class Clostridia; order Oscillospirales; family Oscillospiraceae; genus CAKTOF01. The sequence goes on along the minus strand of CAZUKJ010000025.1, from coordinate 7,962 downwards.
TGGCATTCATTGATGATCAGGGAACGCTGCTGAAGGTGGCAAAGCTGAACACCAGCAACCGCAGTGTTGTCGATGGCGTTGTGAAAGCCCCGCTGTATCTGTATGATTACTCGTTCAGTGAAGAAGACGGCGCGATGATCATGGGTGAGCGCCAGAAGACGGACAATGTCATCACATCTCTGGAGCAGAATGTGGCCAAGGCAGTCTCCGTGGTTGTCTGGCTGGACGGTGACATCGTGGATAACACGATGGTTTCCGCAACGCAGAGCGCCTCTTTGAGCGGCGTCCTGAATCTGCAGTTCGCCAGCAGTGCGACGCTGATTCCCGCCGATAACAACGCTCTGCTGAGCATCACCGCGGACAAAAACGATCTGAATACCGCTGTCCTGGCTGCGGAAACGCTTTACCAAGCCGGTCAGGGAACTTACACGACCGTGACATGGAACGCCTTTGCAGATGCGTACAGCTATGCCGAAGCGATCAATGAAAATGCCAACGCCACGGAAGCACAGATTTACTGTGCGGCGGCCAATCTGGCAACGACGCACGCCGCATTGGCCGAAGTCTCCGATGCGGAGCTTCAGGCAAAAATCAGCGAACTTCGTGCCTTTGCAGGAGAGACGGATACCTTGGCCCGTGTGGTCGTTGAGGATGCGAAGACCGGGGAATATCTGGCATTGAATCCGTATACCGCAGAGCAGTACGGCGCGAAAAAGGGCGAAATCATGCAGGTGGACTACAACAACAATCTGCACGATGAGGGCAACGATGTTTATACGCCCATTTACACGGATGAGAGCTGGTCTGCACTGGCTTCGGCCTTGTACAGCGCCGAAGCGTTGGACATGAATCCGAAGGCGACCAACGCTCAGATCGATGCGGCGATCAGCGCAATGCAGACGGCGTACGACAATCTGCAGCGTATGGTGTTCTATATGCCCTATGACTATAACGGAACACTCTATTACTACGCGATTTCCGATGTGAGTGATGATACCTATGGCAAGTGGTATGATGCCGACTTTAAGCGGGTTGTCTCCGATTTGATGATTCTGAATCTGGATGCCGATGCAGAACTTACTGATATCGCCGTCATTGAGCAGAGTGACTATATTCCGTATAACAGTGATGTGATCACTCCGTATGTTTCCATCCAGAGCATATACTACCCGTCTCTTGCCAACGAGCAGATTGTGGCGCTTCAGTGGAAGGTGTCCAATTCCTTTATCAAGGCCATGACCGAGAGCCAGAAATCAAGTTTGACTGCGTTGATGGTCGAGGCAGAAGCCCTCAATAGCGACAGTGATGCGGACATGCAGGTGGATACGGATCTGCTTGCGGAAGTGGAGGAGCTGCTTGACGAGGACGCAAAGCCCACAGAGGAGGCGGCGGAAGACCTGATTTCCCGCCTGCAGGCTGCGGTTACGGCGGCAACGCCTGAGCCGGAAGCAACCGGGTATATCACAGCCGATCAGGTCATCCTGCTGTCCACTGCCATTGATTCTGCAAAGAGTATATATGGCTACGACAGCGAGGAAGCGCTCGAAGATGCCGACGCGCAGGCGATGATGGTCGCTCTGCGAACGGCTGTCGAGGATGCACAAGCTTGCGTGGAGAACGCTGACACGAAAACAGAAGATGCGGCTGCTGCGCTCGATGCATTGAACGCCCGGTTGACCGGTTACGGCAAAACTGCCATTACAGTGGAGAATACACTGCCGATCTATGTTCCCGACAGCACGGATTGGTCCGATATTGTGTACGCCGTGGAGAACGCCGGCGCAGTGTTCTATAACAATCATGAGAGCACCAGTGCTTACATCACAGCCGTCGGTCTGACCCGAAATGGTGTGCTCATTGTGGTGGAGAAGGAAGTTCAGGTTTACTATCCTGCTAAAGATGTTGACTTCGTAGGGGAGCAATATACGCTGGAAGAGGGGCAGACGATGACTGTGGAAGCGGTGCTCACTCGTCACAAACTTCCCGGCGGGCAGAACGAGCAGGGTGTGTATGTTGATGAAGACGGGATTCCGGTGCCGGATGCGGTTGTCGAGACGCAGGAAACGGCGGATGGTGAGGTCCTTTTCGTCTACTTACCCTGTGGAGAAACGATTAAGAGCTGTGTTTGGGCTTCCGAAAACATGGATGTGATCTCCGTTTCGGGAGAGAAGTCTTCTTCCTGTACTGTGACGGCGGTCTCTGCCGGTGAGGCCAATCTGACCGTTTCGGTTGTCACCGTGCAGGGTAATGTATTCGACCTCAGTATGAGGGTCACCGTCACGGATGCGTCCTGAACAGCAATAAAAAAGACCTGAAACGCGATCGCGAACAGTACATCAGCCGATCAGGCAAGACGCCGCAGGGGCAGAGAGGAGTTCTCTCTGCCCCTGCGGCATAATATTGCCCGATTCTGCCGGAATGTATTGGACTCATTGTTTCGATAGACAAAAAAATTCAGCCGTGATATAATACAAAGATACAATGGATGACTGCGGCCAGGTGCGGCAGATCACAGGGGAGGTAGCAGATATGCGCCTTGATGTCATGGGCGTTGGCTTCGACAGCGTCACGATGGACGAAGCGATTGCGCGCGCAGCACAGCTGCTGGAGCAGCCGGGTGCGTCATATGTCGTAACGCCGAATGCGGAGATCGTCTACGAAGCGATGCACGACCCATCCTTTTGCAGGCTGATCAACGATGCAGACCTTGTCCTGCCGGACGGCAGCGGCGTCGTGCTTGGTGCAAAAATCCTGAAAACGCCGGTCAAGCAGAAGGTCGCAGGAATCGAATTTGGTGAAAATCTGGCGGCGTATCTGGCGCGCACCGGCAAAACGCTCTATTTGCTCGGCGGCAAGCCGGGCGTGGCGGAGCAGGCTGCGGAAAACCTCGTGAACAAGTACCCCGGCCTGAACATCTGCGGCACGGCGGACGGCTATTTTCAGGAGGAAGCGCCGGTGATCGCCAAGATCAATGAAGCCGCGCCGGATGTGCTGTTTGTCTGCCTCGGTGCGCCGAAGCAGGAGCGCTTTATGTCCGAACATCGCAATGCGCTGCATGTCGGTCTGATGGCCGGTCTCGGCGGCAGCCTCGACGGCTACGCCGGTCTGGTTCAGCGCGCACCGGCTTGGATGTGCCGGGCAGGGCTTGAGTGGCTCTACCGCCTGATCAAACAGCCGTCGCGCTTTCGGCGGATGCTGCGGCTTCCGAAGTTTGTGCTGGCCGTCATCGGCCGCAGGATAAGAGGTGGTGCATGATGGGTAAACTGATCGTACTGGAAGGAACGGACGGCTCCGGCAAGTCCACGCAGATGGCGCTGCTGACCGCGCGGCTGGAAAAGGAAAAGACAGCGTTCCGCAAGCTCAATTTCCCGCGATATTCCGAGCCGTCGTCGATGCTGATCCGCATGTATCTGCAAGGGGAGTTCGGCTCGCATCCGGACGATGTGAACGCTTACGCCGCGTCGACATTTTACGCAGTCGACCGCTATGCATCGTATAAGCAGGACTGGGGTGCGTATTATGAAGACGGCGGCCTGCTCGTCTCCGACCGCTACACCACGTCAAATGCCGTGCATCAGGCGCCAAAGCTTGAGCAGGCTGCGCGCCATGCGTTTTTGAACTGGCTGTATGATCTCGAATATGGCAAAATGGGCCTGCCGAAGCCGGATCTGGTCATCTATCTGGATATGCCGACGGAGATTTCGGAGCAGCTGATGCGTCAGCGTGAGCAGCAGACGAATACCACGGCCGATATCCACGAGCAGGATGCGGACTATCTGGCGCACTGCCGCGAGGCAGCCCGTGACGCGGCGGCGTTCTCCGGCTGGAAGCTTGTCTCGTGTGCCAAGGATGGCGTTTTGCGCACTGCGGAAGATATTCACGAGGAAATCTACGCGCTTGTCAAAGCGTGCATGGAGGAAGCATAAATGGTAGCCATTTTACTTGGAACAGGATTTGAAGAGGTGGAAGCGCTCGCCGCGTGCGACATTCTGCGCCGTGCCAGCGTGAAAGCGCAGCTCGTCGGAATCGACGGCATGGAAGTCACCGGCGCGCACGGGATTCGCGTCAATGCGGATCTGACGGTGGATCGCCTGCGTCCGCAGACGCTCGACATGATCGTCCTGCCGGGCGGCATGGGCAGCGTGACGGCGGTGCTCGGCTCGGAGGCTGCGCAGCAGGCGGTGCGCTACTGCGCGGAACATGACAAATATGTTGCAGCGATCTGCGCCTCGCCCACGACGCTGGCCAGGCTCGGCCTCGTCGACGGCAAACACGCCGTCTGCTATCCCGGCATGGAAGATCAGATGGACGGCGCTGTGATGCACATGGATCGTCAGACCGTGACCGACGGCAAGCTCATTACCGGTCGCGCGCCGGGCGCTGCGATCGACTTCGCGCTGGAGCTTGTCCGCGTGCTGTGCGGTGAAGAGGCTGCCAAAACGGTTGCAGACGGCCTCGTCTATGACAGATAAATCGGAGCTTCGGCGGCATTGCCGCTCGCTTCCCGCGCCGGACGCGGCGGCAAGCCGCGCGATCTGTGAGCGGATTTTGACTTCACCGGAATACATCGGCGCAAGCTGTGTATTTGCATTTTATCCCACGAACTCTGAGCCGGACATCCGCCCGCTGTTGGAAGATGTCCTGCGCTCCGGCCGGACGCTGCTGCTGCCGCGCTGCGAGCCCGACGGGCATATGCGGGCGCTGCAGGTTGGCTCGCTGGAAGCGCTGCGGCCCGGATCGTTTGGAATTTTGGAGCCGCCGGAGGATGCACCGGAGCGGACGCCCGATCTGGTGATTGTTCCTGCTGTCGCATATGACGCCGAAGGGTATCGCCTCGGCCGCGGCGGCGGGTATTATGACCGATATTTGAGCCGGTTTTGCGGCGATACGATCGGCGTCTGCTGCGAGCAGCAGCTGGTCGGGCGAGTGCCGCGGGAAATGCACGATCTGCCGGTTTCGGCAGTCGTGACAGAACAGCGCAAAATTGTTCCGCAGTGCGGAAAGGAGGCCTGCCGTATGGCAGATCAGTTTGATGAAACCAGGTTTTTCAGCCTGAATGAGGAAGAAGCCGAAGCGGTTGACGCGCTCATTGCCGATACGAAAAAGACCATTGAGTACAGCGATATCCTGATGGCGCCGAACCCCGAACCGGAGGAGGAAACGCCGACCGAAGAACCGGAGGCGGAGTCTGGCGGCCGCCCGCAGAAAACCGAAAAGCCGCCGCGCAGACGCATCCGCCTTCCGGCGTGGCTGCGCGCGATGCTCTATGTGTTCTGTGTGCTCGGCAGCGCTGCGCTGCTGGCGCTGTTTGCATGGGTCTGTGCCGATGATCTGCTTGGCCTGACCAAGCGCGACGAGGTTGTTTCTGTTACGGTCAACGAGGGTGACACGATCAAAGACATTGCCCAGTCGCTCGAAGACGCCGACCTGATCGAGTTCCAGTGGCTCTTCCGGTTCTACGGCTGGTTTTCCAATGCCGAAGAGAAAATTGATCCCGGCACATATGAGCTGAACAAGGTGTTTGACTATCATGCCCTCGTCAACGGGATGATCGCCACGGCGGAAACCCGCGCTACGGTGACGATTATGATCCCGGAAGGCTATGAGTGCAGCCGCATTTTTGAGCTTCTGGAGGAATACGGCGTCTGCTCGGCGGAGGATCTTTACGAGACGGCGGCGAATCATGAATATGATTATGAGTTCCTGCAGCATCTCGAGTACGGCAAGAAGAACCGCCTTGAGGGCTATCTGTTCCCGGATACCTATGAGTTCTATGTGGACGACAATCCGGTCAATGTGATTGACAAGTTCCTGCGCAACTTTGGCAACAAATACGACGAGGAAATGGATGCCGCGATTGAAGATCTCAACGCGATGCTCCGCGAGAAGATGACGGCCAACGGCTTTACCGAGGCCGAGATCGAAGCGGGCATGATGACGAGAGAGAAGGTCGTCATTGTCGCGTCGCTGATCGAAAAGGAAGCGGCGACGTCGTCGGAGCGTACCAAGATTGCGTCCGTCATCTATAACCGTCTGTGCTCGAAGCTCTATCCGCTGCTGCAGATCGACGCAACGGTGCAGTATGCGCTCGATGAGCGCAAGGAAGTGCTCACGGAAGAGGATCTGAATATCCGCAGCGATTACAACACGTATAAAAACCCCGGCCTGCCGATCGGCCCGATTGCCAACCCCGGCTTGTCGACGCTCAAAGCGGCGCTCTATCCGGCGGATTCGGAATATTTCTTCTACGCGCTCGATACCGACGGCACGCATCACTTCTCGGAGACCTATTATGATCATCTGGACTTCCTGGAGGGCTTGGGATGATGGTCAAACCGGAATTACTTTCTCCTGCGGGCGACTTTGAACGCCTGCGCATGGCGGTCGCGTTCGGCGCTGACGCCGTGTATCTGGCCGGCAAGCAGTTTGGTATGCGCGGCGGTGTGTCCAACTTTACCAACGAAGAACTGGCGCAGGCCGTTTCCTATTGCCATGAGCGCGGCGTCCGCGTCCATGTGACGGTCAACACGCTCCCGCGTAAAGAGGAACTCAAGGCGCTGCCGCAGTATCTGCAGCACCTGAACGACATTGGCGCCGATGCGCTGATCATTGCCGACCTCGGCGTGTTCCGTCAGGCGCAGAAATACGCGCCGAACTGCGAACTGCACATTTCAACGCAGGCGGGCATCGTCAATGCCGAGACGGCCAACGCCTGGTATGAGCTCGGCGCAAAGCGTGTCGTGCTGGCGCGTGAGATGACCTTTGACGAGATCATTGAGATCCGGCAGCAGACGCCGAAGGCGCTGGAGCTGGAGACCTTCATCCATGGTGCAATGTGCGTCAGCTTCTCCGGCCGCTGCCTGCTTTCCAACTATATGACCGGCCGCGACGGCAACCGCGGCGTCTGCGCGCAGCCGTGCCGCTGGAAGTATGCGCTGGTCGAGGAAAAGCGCCCCGGGCAGTATTTCGCAATCGAAGAGGACGACAAGGGCACATATATCATGAATTCCAAGGATATGTGCATGATCGACCACGTTCCGGAGCTGCTTGCTGCCGGGATTGACTCGTTCAAGATCGAAGGCCGCGCCAAATCCGCCTACTATACCGCAGTGATCACCAATGCCTATCAGCATGCGATTGATGCGGCAATGAAGGGCGAACCGCTTGCGCCGGTCTGGCGCGACGAGGTCGAGAAGGTGAGCCACCGCAACTATTACACCGGCTTTTATTTCGGCGTGCCCGAACAGGGACAGTTTTACGAGGATGCGCGCTATATCCGCGACTGGCAGGTCTCTGCGCTTGTCGTCTCCTGTCTGGCCGATGGGCGCGCAACCGTGACGCAGCGAAACCGCTTCGGCGTGGGCGACACACTCGAGCTGATTGCGCCCGACCTCGAGCCGGTCTCGTTCACCGTCGAGTCGATCACCGATCAGGACGGCCTCAGCCTGCGCGAAGCGATCCACCCCGAAGAGCTGGTGAATCTCAAGCTGCCCTATGCCGTCCCGAAACATTCGATCCTGCGAAAAAAGGTCGATCTGACGCCGTAAAATCGTTGACAAACTGTGCAAATCCGGTTAAACTAAACGGGTGCATATCAATCAGGCAATGACGAAACCAGTCGGCAGACTGACGCCCAAAGCGAGAGGGGGACGGTGCAAGCCCCTCGGCGGATGCGCTGACAGCCACTTCCGAGCCTGCCCGGGACGACCGGGCCGCCTCATCCCCGATAACGGATGCCTAAGATGCCCGCAAGGGCAATCAGGGTGGTACCGCGATTCACGTCGCCCCTGTTCCGACAGGGGCGATGTTTATTTTTATGTAAACTAATTTGTTTGGAGGAAACGAACAATGGCACATAAGGCATACGGTCTGAATGAGCTTCGCGAAATGTTCCTGAAGTTCTTCGAGACCAAAGAACACCTCAGACTCCCGAGCTTTTCCCTGATCCCGCAGAACGATCCG
>CAZUKJ010000024.1:0-14096 GCA_964620855.1 uncultured Oscillospiraceae bacterium | reverse complement strand
CGTCGGCGTCAGCATCCGCATCGGCATCCGCGTCGGCGTCAGCATCCGCATCGGCATCCGCATCGGCATCGGCATCGGCGTCAGCGTCAGCGTCGGCATCAGCGTCGGCATCGGCATCCGCATCGGCATCCGCATCGGCATCCGCATCGGCATCGGCATCGGCATCATCGTCGCCTTCATCCGTCTCCCAAGTCAGGGTCGTGTCCGTGCTCAGGTTTACAGTTCGGGTTCCCTGTGCAATACCTACAAAGGTCTGGGAAGTGCTGTAGGTTGCCGCCGTGTAAAGGTATGCCCCCTGTTCCATCTTCTGTGTTCCGGTCATAACGAGTTCCACTTTAGAACCGTTCTTCATTGTCAAACCCTCTACGGTGTAGGAGGTCTTGCCGGTGGCCAGATCAATGGAGGTGATCTGCTTACCATCCACATAAACGGCAACAGACAAGTCGTCGTCAGCAGCAGGAGCCACGCCCAGCGTGAACGCCAGATCCGCCGTTCGGGTGATCTCACCCTCACTGACATTGGTAAACCAAACCTCTGCAAACGCGTTGTTTTCCGAAATCAGAGTGGTTGTGGTATTGTTAACCGAATTGGGATTCAGATTGATCAGCACCTGATACAAAGCGTTTACCGCTCTGGCTTCCGTTGCGGTTGCATATCTCGTGCTGTCCCCGCCGGTGTATACCTTTCCGGTCACAGCTTCGCTATGCATATTCTTTCCTTCGTTGCTGTTGCCATAGTACCAGATCGCAGCCTGGGTCGCCGTCAGCGCTTCACCAGGAGTCAGTGCGTCAATCTCGGATTCCCTCAGCCAGGTATCGGAGTTCTTCAAGAGCGTTTTGACTGCCTCCAGGCTGCCAACTCCGCTCGAAGTCCCCCAGTAGCCGCTCAGCACGATGGCAGTGATCATTTCGGCGGCGCCATCACGCACATAATAACCGGCAGCGCCCACATTGATCATGTTGTAGTCGGTCTTCCGGATCGCCGTGGTTCCAAGATCCGCGCACAGCGCGTAGAAGGTGTTGCCGTTTCTGTCCTTCAGCTTGAACTGATGCGCCAGAGTCTGCCCCAGGTTCTTCTCATAGTTCTTGTCAACAAGGATTGCCGTTTCCAGTCCGTACCCAACATACTCAAAGCTGTAGTTGGAATTGATTCCATCGGAAGAAGAGTCGCCAGTCGGTTTACGCATATGCGTCGAGAGGTCAACTTTTCCGCTGTTTCCGCTTGGTACGAGGCTCAGGTTCGGCTGGATCGATGCGATCGATACTTCCCCATGTCCGCTGCCTGCTACAGTGACAGCCATGGCTTGAGGGGACATCATACTGAAGATCATGACGAAACTCACAAGCACCGCCAGGAACTTCTGTTCAAATTTTTTCTTTGCCATTATTTCGTTCTCCTTTCATGTGCTTGAAGAGAGCGAAATTTCGGCAGCTGCGCCGGCATAGCTTTTTCAGCGTTAGCCCGCTGGCTTTGCGCCCCGTCCTTTCGGGCGGTTTGCCATTTACGATATTTCATCTCTTGGTTTCAGGGATCTTCCCTTTTACCCTCCGTGTTTTTTAGGCACGGAATTCGTCGTTCAGTTACTGTGATAACCGGTTCTCCCCCCTTTTCAAGATGCTTCCGCGCAACTGAGTGCATTGTCGATCAGGAGGATCAGCTCCAACACACTGCGAAAGTACTGTTCCTGTCTTGCTTCCAGCCAGCATACCGAACCCTGCCAGCTGACGTTTTGCCGGAATAGAACCCGCACCTCAAACGTGGCCGCAGCTCCCATCCTGTAGTGTTTTTCCGATGGTCCGGCGGACCGTTCTTCCATTGGAAGGAATGTGCGGATCGTGGAAGAGGACTGGGGGAAATCCATTGTGTTGAGTACCTTTTCCATTTCCAACAGGAGCTGCATCATACTCTGAAAGCGTTTTCCCTCGTTCATATACGGGTTGTAGAGTCTTCCGGTGAGCACACCGTTTTCACAGGTGTCGATACAAATCGTGGTGGTTCGGTATTCTGCGCCTCGGACTCTGTTGGTCATCCGCACACCTCCTTCCTTTCGGTTTTCGGTTCTCCGTTTATGGCTTATTTATACTACAGCCCGGTAACAAATTCGGTTACATTTCATTTTCATCCGTTCAAATTTTTATTCTTTTCAAAATTTTCCCCTTCTGCAACCCTGTTTTCCCTGCTTGCACTCGTTCTGAAGCTCTGGTATCATAGAAACAAGTCATTGTAAGGAGAATGCGTATGGTATCCAGGCTGAAAGACACACTGCTTCTGGTCGGTGACGCCTCCAGCGATCGCGCCGAGCTTCGCGCGATTTTTGAATCCGGCTACAATTTGCTTGAGGCAGAAAGCGGGCAGCATGCGAGGCTGCTTTTAGGGCAGAATCTCGGCTGTATCGCCGCTGTGCTTGCAGATATTCCGCTGTCGGACAGCGAGCAGGTTCACGCTTTGACAGCGGGCTGCCGCATTGGGACCGAGCAGGAAGTTCCCCTGATTTTGTTTATTACGCCCGCAGGAACCGGTGAGCGCGAAGATCTGGCGTTCGCCCTGGGGGCTACCGATGTTGTGCTCAAGCCTTATACCGCAGCAGCGGCTCAGCGGCGTCTGCACAATATTATTGATCTGTATCTGCACAAGTGGCATCTGGAGACACTGGTGGAAGCGCAGAGTGAAACCATCCGCAATGCCAATCAGGTTATGCTCGACGCGCTGTCCGCCATCATCGAACACCGCAGCACCGAGTCCGGAAACCACGTTCTGCGCATCCGATTTTTCACCAAGATCCTCCTGGAGGAGATTGCCCGATGCTGCCCGGAATACAATCTGACCGATACGATCATTGCGGAAATTGCCAGCGCTTCCGCGCTGCACGACATCGGCAAAATTTCAATCCCTGACGCCATTTTGAACAAGGCCGGCCCGCTTTCTCCCGAAGAATATGAAGCAATGAAGGCGCATACTACGGTGGGCAGCGAGCTGATCTCCAATCTGCAGGGAATCGCCGAGGAGGACTACCTGCGCTATGCCTATCACATTGCGCTCTACCATCACGAGCGCTGGGACGGCAAAGGCTATCCCTGCGGACTTGCCGGCGACAACATTCCCATCTGCGCTCAGGTTGTTGGCATTGCCGACGCATTTGACGCCTTGACAACGCCGCGCGTATACAAACCTGCATTCTCCTGCGACCGTGCCGTCACCATGATCCTCAACGGCGAGTGCGGCGTCTTTTCTCCCAAACTGCTCGAGTGCTTCAAGCATGTCCGCCCGCAGTTTACCGATCTGGCCCGTCGGTATGCCGACGGGCACTCCCCCAAGTCAGACCAAATCACCGTGCCGCTGCCCGGTCCTGTCTGGCAAAAGGGTCAGCTCGACACGCTGCAGCTGTCTCAACTGAAATATCAGACGCTGCTGCACTATACCAACGACACCGTCATTGAATTTGACCTCGACAATCGACTATACCATGTGGTCTACAGCCCCGATCCGGACTTTGATGCGCTGATTTTCAACGCCTCGTTTGACGAGATCGCTGCCCGTCTGATCGACAACGGCGTACATCCGGACGACCGTTCCACCGTCTCGGCCGAGCTGGGCCAGTTCTTCAGCGGCGACTTCTTCCGGCAGGATCTGCGAAAAAAGAGCATCCTGTGCCGCATCTTCAGTCCCATTCAGGCAGACCATCTCCCCTATGAGGTCACGATGCTGCGCGTCAATACCCAGAATTCCGACCAACGCATCCTGCTTATGGTCTTCCACCGCATCACAGGAACCGAGCCGCGCAGAGAAGCGACTCTGCCGGATTCTGTCTATGAATCCCCGGCTCTGTACGGGCTGGTCAGCAGTGCTCTGCGCTGCTGCAGCGACGAGGCCATGACCATCGCCGCCGGTTTCCAGGACCTTTATCCGCTGACCGGATACTCGGCCGATGAAATCCATCGGGAATTTGCAGACAGCTATCTGGCATTGGTCCTGCCGTGTGACCGCGCCGCCCTTTCTGAATCCATGCAGGAGTTGGTCCGATCCGGCGGCAAAGCGGAAACCGAGCATCGCCTGATGCGCAAAGACGGGACTACCATCTATGTCTTGGCTAAGAGCCGCATTTACATGGAGCCGGATGGCCGGGAGTATATCTACCACGCCATCCGCGACAACAGCTATGCCAAAGCGCTCCATCAGCAGATGCTCGCAGATGCCGAGCATAACCGGATCGTGATTGACCAGTCCGGGATCATTACCTTTGACTGGGACATCGCCACCGACACAATGACCTACTCGCCCAAATGGCTCGCCCATTTTGGATATGATCCGGTCTCGCTTAACTACGGCGCCCAGCTTGGTATTGCCACGCACTTCCATGCGGATGATCTGCCCATCGTCCGTGATCAGATTCGCCTTCTTCACGATCAGCACGATCACGCAGAGATCGAAGTCCGCATTGCCAATTCCGATAACCAATACCTTTGGAACAAGATCCAAGCTGCCGCCATCCGGGATGAAAGCGGTAAACTGGTCCGGGTGATCGGCATCCTTCAGGATATCGACGAATGGAAGCGAACCGAGCTCGCCCTGAAAGAACAGGCCGAGCGGGATGCACTGACACGGCTGCTCAACAAATCGTCCACGCAGCAGCTTGCGGCAGAATATCTCAATCAGCGCAGCGGCGATACACTGGCTGCACTTCTGGTGCTGGATCTGGACAACTTTAAAACGATCAACGATACCTACGGCCATCTGTATGGCGACGCAGTTCTGTCCCAGCTGGGCGCCTGTCTGAAAAAGCTGTTCCGCGCCCACGACATCATCGGGCGCATCGGCGGCGATGAATTTGCGATCCTGATGAAGGATATCCCAAGCAAGGACCTGCTGGTCAAGCGCTGTGACGCTCTGCAGGACGCAGCGCATCATCTTCTGAGTGGTCTCACGCCGGAGCTGGAGGTCTCCTGTTCCATCGGCGCGGCACTTGCTCCGCTTCACGGGACTGACTATTCTGCGCTGTTCCGGCACGCTGATGAGGCACTGTACTCTGCCAAACGCCGCGGAAAAAACACCTATGTGATCTATGATCAAAAGGACGCGCTTGATTCCCGGTACAACGGCACATTGCGCGACATGACGCGCATTGACTCCGACGAACAGCCCGGTCTGGCCAACAGCTCCTTTGCCCGGTTTATCTTCCGCCGTTTGTACGAAGCTACCGATGTTGAGGAAGCGGTGGACGAGCTGCTTTCTTATATTGGTCAGCAGTTTAATGTCAGCCGTGTCTACATCTTTGAAAATAATGCGGACAACACCGCCTGCAGCAACACCTTTGAGTGGTGCAACGAAGGAATTACACCGGAGATTGACAATCTGCAGAACATCAGTTATCTCGAGGACATTCCCGGCTGGTTTCACCTGTTTGATGAACGGGGAACATTCTACTGCACGGATGTCACCAGTCTGGCGCCGCATTTCCGCGCGATCCTTGAACCGCAGGGCATCAAGAGCATGCTCCAGTGTGCCATTCTGGACCGCGGCGTGTTCCGGGGCTATGTCGGCTTCGACGAATGTGTAAACAATCGTCTGTGGAATCAGGAGCAGATTGATCTTCTGCAGTTTCTCTCTGAAGTCCTGTCTGTGTTCCTGCTGAAGCACCGCACGCACAACTGGGCAGTTGCGTATGCGCAGAATCTGCGCAGCGTTCTGGACAATCAGGACGCCTGGATCTATGTCATTGACCCGGATACATGCGAGCTGAAGTTCCTGAACAACAAAACGAAAACCCTGAGGCCGGGCAGCCGGGAAGGCATGACCTGCTACAAAGCGATCATGGATCGGGATTCCCGCTGCGAAAATTGTCCTGCGGCCAATATCCGGCAGGAGAAAAATGCCCACAGCATCATCGAAAACTATGATTCCGGCGTGCACGTGCGCGCAAGAGCTTCCAAAATCAGTTGGGACGGAGAAGAGTCCTGCCTGATCACCTGTCATGACCTTGCTCAAGAACAGCAGTAATCCAAAAAAAGAAACGGAGGAATCAGTATGTCTACTTCTACCAAAAGCAAACTGACGATGAAACACAAGATCGGCTACGGTCTCGGCGATGCCGGCGGCTGCATGACTTTCGCCCTCATGGGCACCATGTTTGCCAAATACTGCACCGATGCACTGCACATCAGCACCGAACTGCTGGCCGTTCTTCTTTTGATCTGGAATGTCTGGGACTTCATCAACGACCCGCTGATGGGCGCGCTGATGGACAAAAGCTTTGCCAAAAACCGCAACCCCAAAGGGAAATTCCGCCCGTGGCTTCTGCGTTCTTCCCCGCTGATCTGCATCACCTTCATTGCACTTTGGGTCGTCCCGTCCTTCTTTGACGGTCTGGCGCTGATTTGCGTTCTGTTCGGCCTGAAGATCCTCTACGAAGCCTGCTACACCATGTTCAACATCCCCATGGGCTCTCTGCTTTCGGCCATGGCCAATGATGACCATGAACGCGCCTCCCTGTCCTCGGCCCGTGGTATCGGCTCCGCCGTTGGCAACATGATCCCCATGATGATCATGCCGATGCTGCTGAAAGCTTACGGCGAAGATAACAGCATTGGCTATGCCATCGGCGCCGTTATCTGCGCTGTTATTGGCTTTGTGATGTGTATGCTGCACTACCGGCTGACCGAAGAGCGCAACATCTCCGAGACGCCGAGCGGTGCCGCCGAATCGATCAAGATTACCGATATTCTCCATGTTTTTCGCGTGAATCGCCCCTTCCTGGCGCTGTGCATCCACGGTGTTTTCATCTGCATGATGCAATATGTCGGCAACACTCTGAGCAGCTACATGTACTCCGATGTTCTCGGTGATATTTCCATCGCCTCTTACGGTACGGTTTTGTCCATGCCGTTTATGCTGGCAATCTTTATTCTTGGTCCGAAGCTTGCAGAAAAGATGGGCCTTGAAAAAATCATCCGCAGTGGCCTGCTCCTTTCGTGCGTGCTCTATGTCAGCCTCTTTGCACTTCATCTCACAACTGCCGTTAATCCGTGGCTGCACGTCATCTGGAGCAGCGTTGCGATGGGCGTCGCCAGCATCTCGATTTATATGCAGTGGGGTCTGGTCGGCGAAGCGATCGACTACAATGAAATGATCACAGGTAAGCGCACCGAAGGTTCCATCTACGGCACGTTCAACCTGTCCCGCCGCGTCGGTCAGACGATCGGCAACTCCGCCGCCATGCTGATGCTCGGTTGGGTCGGCTATGACGGTACACTCGCCATGCAGACCGCTTCGACCGTCACCGGCATCAAGGTCCTCTGCGTCCTCCTGCCTGGAATTTTCGTGCTCGGTTCGTGGGCCGCTTTCAAATTCCTGTGGAATATGGACGACGAAACCCGCGCCAAGCTGGCCGAGTTCAAAGCATCCAAATAACGAGGAGATACTATGGATTACATTATCAATACCCCCTGCGGGCCGCTTCAGGGTGCGGCCGGACGCTGCGCCGGCACGGTCGCTTATAAAGGCATCCGATATGCGACGGCCAGGCGCTGGGAATACCCCACGCTCATCACTCACTGGGACGGCGTCTATGACGCCACGCGCTACGGCAGCTGCTCTTATCAACCCAGAGCCTTCTATAACGAAGAAGAAAATCTGAAAAAGGTTTTCTACTACAACGAGTTCCGCAAAGGCGAATCCTACTCTTACAGCGAAGACTGCCTGTTTTTGAACATCTGGACGCCGGAGGATGCCAGAGAAGGCGACGGTCTCCCGGTCCTGCTCTACATTCACGGCGGCGGTTTTACCGGCGGCTGCGGCCATGAGAAGCACTTTGACGGCCCGGTCTGGCCGACGAAGGGCGTCATCGGTGTGACCATCAACTACCGGCTTGGCCCGCTGGGCTTTGCCTGCCTGCCGGAACTGAAAGAAGAAGCCGGATACACCGGCAATTACGGTCTGTATGACCAGCTGGCCGCCATGCAGTGGGTGCATGACAACATTGCAGCCTTTGGCGGCGATCCGCAGAATGTCACGATCATGGGGCAGAGCGCAGGTGCAATGAGCGTGCAGCAGCTCTGTCTGAGTCCACTGACTGACGGTTTGTTCCACAAGGCTGTCCTCTCAAGCGGCGGCGGCGTCAGCAAGATGCTCTCCGCCGCACCCGCAGAAAACTCCTATGCATTCTGGCAGGCCTGCATGAAAAACGCAGGCTGTCAAACGCTCGATGAATTCCGCACGCTGCCTGTCGATACGCTCTTTTCCATATGGCAGCAGACCCGGAAGGACGTAAAAGGCGGCAATTGCTTCCCCTGCCTCGACGGCCGGATGGTCGTCGGCACGGGTGTCGACCTGTTTGCAGACGGGAAGCAGAAGAAGATCCCCTATATGGCCGGCTGCACCAGCGAAGATGTGATGCCGCCCATCCTGTTTTCCATGGCAAGAAAATGGTGCGCCGCACAGGATATCCCAAGCTACGCATGGTTCTTTGACCGTAAGCTCCCCGGAGATGAGCACGGTGCATGGCACTCCAGCGATCTGTGGTACTGGTTCGGCACGCTGGAAAACTGCTGGCGTCCCATGGCACAAAAAGATTACGAACTGAGCAGCCAGATGACCGACTATCTGTGTAACTTTGCGAAAACCGGCTGCCCGAATCAGCCCGGTCTTCCCACCTGGATCGCCGCCGATAAAACGCAGCCAAAGGTTATGCGGCTGGGCGAGCGCGATCCCCACATGGACAAGCCCTCCACGCTGAAAATGATCGGTACAATGCTGACCAACAAAGCCGTTGGCGAGTGATCGTCACGCCTCGAAACACCGCCTGCCGGATCCGGAAATGGATCAGGTAGGCGGTTTCTATCTGCATACGAAGCGTGTTGATCCGAAAAACCAAAATCGCGCAAACGAATTGCAATGTTGACTGAAGTGGTGTAAACTGAGTGTTGTTAAAATTCATTGGCCAAACCTGCCATGATATTCAGCGAGGGGGATCTTCGTGTTTCATATATTGGTCGTTGAAGATGATAAACATACCCGACTGCTTCTGAAAGCCGTTTTGGAAG
Source organism: uncultured Oscillospiraceae bacterium (assembly GCA_964620855.1). Classification (GTDB taxonomy): domain Bacteria; phylum Bacillota; class Clostridia; order Oscillospirales; family Oscillospiraceae; genus CAKTOF01. Next base: position 5,061 of record CAZUKJ010000024.1, on the reverse strand, counting down.
CAGAACACTACACGGTATTCACCGCCGAAGACGGCGTTGCCGCGCTCGATGTGATGGACCGGGAGCATGTCGATTTGGTCGTGCTGGATGTGATGATGCCGAACATGGACGGCTATGAATTTACAAGTGTCCTGCGGGAAAACCGGAGCACGCTGCCGATCCTGATGGTTTCCGCCAGGCATCTCCCCGAAGATAAGCACAAGGGCTTTATCGTGGGAACTGACGACTATATGACCAAGCCGATCGACGAAGAAGAGATGCTGCTTCGCATCAAGGCGCTCCTGCGCCGCGCGCAGATTGCCAGTGAGCATAAAATGTTCATCGGCGACATCGTTCTCGACTACGACGCACTCACCGTCACAAAAAGCGGGGAAACACAGGAGCTTCCGCAAAAGGAATTTTTGCTGCTTTACAAGCTGCTCTCTTACCCCGGGAAAATTTTCACGCGCATCCAGCTCATGGATGAAATCTGGGGCACTGACAGCGATACCGGCTGGGAGACCGTCACCGTCCACATTGGTCGGCTGCGCAAACGATTTGAGGGTTGGGACGAATTTGAGATCGTATCCGTCCGCGGGCTCGGGTATAAAGCCGTCAAGAAAGTATAAATCTGCCACACAGCACACATTCTGCCCGTGTCCGCAAGTGCGTTTTTATGGAGGACTGTGCATGAAAACAAACAAGGAACGAAAATCGCGGTTTTCTCTCACGCTGCTCTTCTCCGCCGTCGTTATGCTGCTGTTTATCTCCGTTTTGGTGTTGGTCGGCGTCGGACTGTATTTTCTGAATCGGGCGGGCGTTCTCTCCGGCCCGGAGCGGCTCGACATCCCGGCAACCGAGCTGATCCTTATTTTCATCGGAGCCAGTATCGTCATCGGAAGCGGCATGACGCTGCTGCTGTCGAAATACCCTCTGAAGCCGGTCAACGATCTGCTCAACATCATACATCGTCTCGCATCCGGTGATTTTTCTGTACGGATCACACTGCCCAAGCCATGGGACAAGAATCCCAGTATTGTGGAGCTTTCCGACAGCTTCAATAAGATGGCGGAAGAACTACAGGGCACGGAGATGCTCCGCAGCGACTTTATCAATAATTTTTCCCACGAATTCAAGACGCCCATCGTCTCGATCGCCGGCTTTGCCAAGCTGCTGCGGAAAGAGCAGCTCACCGAGCAGCAGGCCGAATACGTCCGGATCATCGAAGAGGAATCGCGGCGGCTGTCCGACATGGCAACCAATGTTCTGATAATGACCAAAGTGGAAAACCAGACGATCCTCACCGGCGTGGAAACCTACAACCTCTCCGAGCAGCTGCGTTCGTGCATCCTTTTGCTTTGCAGCAAGTGGGAAGAGAAAGGAATCGATTTTTCCCTCGACTTTCACGAGCACAATGTGACAGGCAGCGAAGAGCTGCTGACGCACGTCTGGATCAATCTGATCGACAATGCGATTAAGTTTTCACCTCAAAACGGTACTGTGGATATTGCAATCGTCGAGCAGCCCGGGCTCATCGAGGTCTCCGTGGCGAACCACGGCATCGAGATTTCTCCTGAGCAGCAGCAAAAGATCTTCCGCAAGTTTTACCAGGCGGACGAGTCTCACGCCACGCAGGGAAATGGCGTTGGATTGTCCATCGTCAAAATGGTCGTCGACCTGCACAGCGGAACGATCTCTGTCCGCAGTGAAAACGGCATAACAACCTTTTCTGTTTCCCTGCCACAGCCGGAATAAAAAGCAGCCGGGAGACGAAGATCGTTTCCCGGCTGTTCGTTTTATGAATGGACGCGGTCTTTTGATCGAAGCCGCGGTTTCCAATAGTCTTTCCCGTAGGCGATGATTTCCGCCAGAAGGCACAGCGGCAGCGCCGCAAAAACATCTACCGCTGAATGCTGCTTGATGAACATCGTAGACAGGCAGATCAGCACGGCGATCACGGTGACGATCAGCTTCCAGAGCGTTCGCACATCCCGTTCTTTCATCCATGCGGAAACAATTCCCACCGAATACGCCACATGCAGCGATGGGCATACGCCCGTGTTGGTGTCGATAGAATACAGCAGCCCGACCAACCGCGTCAGCACATTATCGCGCGCGAACTCCGTCGGGCGAAGGTCCTGCCGGGACGGGTAGAGAATATATGTCGCCATGGCAACAACCTGCGTGACGATGATGAAGGTCATCAGCTTCTTAAAGCCGTCCGGATTATACAGCGCGAAGTACAGCAGCGCTCCTATAATGAAAATGTACCAGAAGACGTAAGGGATCACAAACACTTCGCAAAACGGGATGAGGTCATCCAGTCCGCAGTGCATCACATGGCATTTCTCTGCGGGGATCAGATTTTCCGTCAGAAAAAACAGCACAAAGTACCCAACCCATCCGAGTAGATATTTCAGATGGGAAAATCGCGGGTCATTTATGCGGGATAAGCGAAACTCTCTGTAATCAACAACCGGTTTTTTCATTTGCCAAAACCTCATGTGGGATATTCAGCGGATACTCTTTCTTCGGGAGATTGTTATAGGGCACCACAACATGCTCCGGGAGACTGCAGGCGATCTTCGTGATCTCCTCCATCAGGCAGGTGCAGATCCTTGCGCGTTCTTCCTTGAACGGGCGGTCGGCGTGGAAGCGAATCGGGTTGCCGAGGTACATTTTTTTAAGGTTCGGTGCAATGTACATCGGGACAAAGCTCAGCTCACGCCCGCCTCTTTTGTAGTACATTCTTGCGATGTCAACAAACCGCTCCTGAAACTCGCAGAGAATATGGTTGTATGGCGCATCATGCTCCGGAAATATGATGATACTGGCGCCATCATCCAAGCAGTCCATCGTCTGCTTGAAGGTGTTGATCAGCCGCTTGTCGTGGTATACACCGATGGTGTGTGCATTGTTGAATACGCAGGCAGAAAACGGCGCAATCACATACGACAGGATCTTATAAAACCAGCGGACAGAGGCAGGCTTTCTCGACCAGAAGTCTTTAAATGCATAGGCCGGGACCTCTTTGCAGTGCATCATCTCCCCGGCGCACCAGATAAACCGCTTTCCCGGGTAGTACAGCTCGCTCACAATCGGCCCGTTCATCTGCGCGTGGTTGCCCACGACAATCACCGGTTCGTCCGGCAGATTTTCCTTGCCGACCACTTCCGTCTTTGGGTAGAACAACTTCACTGCGCCCTTGATCACCCGGTACAGCAGTGATGTCCTTTTCTCTTCCACCGGATACACCGTCCTTTTCTTTGTATCCGGGTAATTATACCGTACGATGCTAAACTGAAACGAAACTCCGTCTTTGCTGAGTCTGTTTCGTTTCAGTTTAGAAACTTTTTGTATTTTATGTTATTATGGATAAAATTGTTGAGGCTGTGCACACACATCGGCACTGTTTGCACCCAGTCCCATTTTTCCGGCCGCAATCCGGCCGGGCTGAATACCAATCCAAGCAACGTTTTGTATATGAGGAGGAAGATCGCCGTGGGTAAAAAGCTCGGAGACCGAAAAGATGGTGTCCATCTGAAAAAAATCAGTTCCATGCACGCCCTGATGCCGCTGATGTATCCTAACCGATGTGACAACGAAGCGTTTATCAGCACACGCATTGACCTGACAAACGTCAATGCCTATCTGGAAAAGAAAAATGCCGAAAATCCGGAGTATGCCTATAATCTGTTCCAGATTATGGTCACAGCCGTTTTGAAGACCATTACGCTGCGGCCAAAGATGAACCGCTTTATCGCCAATATGATCATGTATCAGCGCAAAGAGATCACAGCCTCTTTCACGGTAAAGAAGCTTTTCTCTGACAACGGCGACGAGGCGCTGGCCAAGCTCATAACCACCGGCAGCGAGACGATCGACACCATTCACGACGAGATCTTTCAACAGGTCTCCTTCTGCCGCAGCGAGGAAAAAGATCCCTCCACGGCCAGCATGGACATCATTCAGAAGCTGCCGAAGCCCCTGCTGAAGCTGGTGGGTGTGATTGCGCGCTTCCTGGATCGGCACGGTTGGATGCCCTCCGGTATCATTGAAACCGATCCCTTCTATTCTTCCGCAGTGCTTTCCAATCTCGGCTCTATTGGCCTTCCGGCCGGCTATCACCATCTGACCAACTGGGGCACCTGCTCGGTGTTCTGCGTGATCGGCAAGATTGAGAAGCATCCATTTTACGATGAAAACGGCAATGTGGAAATGCGCGACAGCGTCGACATCGGTCTGACGATCGACGAGCGCATTGCCGACGGCTATTACTACTCCAGAACCGTGCAGCTGCTTCGCACCCTTCTGGAAAACCCGGAGCTGCTTGAGCGGCCCCTGCATGAAGAGGTGGACTACTGAAAATGAACGAGATTACCGTAAAAACGCCATGGCAAGACCACATGGGTGATGTCCCCATGCATCTGGATTATTTTGAAGGCTCCATGTTTGAAATGGTCGAGCAGGTTGCCCGGCAGTATCCTGATTACATAGCCTATGACTTCATGGGCAAATCCACCACCTACAAGAAGATGGTGGAAGAGATCGAAACCTGCGCCAAGGCGCTCAAGACCATTGGCGTGCGCGCCGGCGACCGCGTGACCATTGCCCTGCCCAACTGCCCGCAGGCAATCTGCCTGTTTTACGCGGTCAATCTGGTGGGCGGCATTGCCAATATGATCCACCCGCTGTCCGCCGAAAAAGAGATTGAATTTTATCTCAACGAGTCCGAAAGCGTTACGGCCATCACGCTCGACCAGTTCTATCACAAATTTGAACGGGTCCGCAAAAATACGAAGGTCGTCAATCTCGTCATCGCCAGCATCAAAGACGCGCTCTCGAAGCCTATCAAGGCGGGTTATATGCTCACCGAGGGCCGCAAGATCGAGCGAATTCCGGACGATGCGCCCGTCATCCGCTGGGCAGACTTCATGAAACTCAGCCGCTGCTGCTTCTATGATTACAAGGTGCAGCGCTCGCAGGACGAACCCGCCGTCATTCTCTATTCCGGCGGCACCACCGGCACCACCAAAGGCATCGTGCTCACCAACCGCAACTTCAACGCGCTCAGCCAGCAGG
>CAZUKJ010000023.1:0-14509 GCA_964620855.1 uncultured Oscillospiraceae bacterium | reverse complement strand
GCTGACCGAGTGTCTTTGCTTTGATCGGCTTGCCTTTTGCGGTAATGCAGACCACATCTTTGGCAAATTCCTCAATCTTGTCATCCTCGCCGCGGGTTACGAGATCAACCAGATAGTGAACCTTCTGCTCGTCGATGGTCTCCCCTTTTGCGGCAAGTTTTAAAAGCCCTTCCATGGCACGCGATGCCATAAAAGTGGCCTCTTCACTGCCGCTGACCTTCAGTTCCGTTCCACGGTTGGAAATCTTGACGTCGAACGAGGTTTCAATATATCGGATATTCTCGTCAAACGAGCCGAACACACTGATAATCTGTTCGAGTCGTTCGGCGTTTATGATTCGTTCCATGCAGCATCATCCTTCGTTGGGATCGTTTGGCTTTTCCTGCGCGATCTGCTCGGTACATTCCGCGATACAGTCGTAACAGTACAGGCCGTTTTGTTCGTAAAAATCAGCCTTAATCTGCGTGATTTCTCCGCCAATCAGACTGGAAAAAACATAATTCTTTGTAAATGTGTTCAGACGAGTTTCTACCCTTGCTGGATCAATCTCGCATTCTGCGAGCGTGTATTCTGACCATGTTTCCGTAATCAATGAAATCGGTAATGTAAATCCACCGGGCAATGTCAGTGTACTCATCTGAGTTATTTTATCATAATTGTCACCCCAAATTCCACTGTTTCTGAATAAATTTATTCGATTCTTGCCCAAAACCAATGCATATTTCGTTTTTGTCGTTCCGGTATATACTTTTTCGAGTTTGACCGTCGGAGTCACAGCGATCTCCTGATGCCAGGTGCGTGCGTAAATCTCTGCCATTGCATGCGTTACCTGAACTCCGGTCGTCCGGTCGAAGTATCCGGACACAAGCAGTTCGCCCTGCAGAACGGTTTGTCCAACGGCTACGACCGGTTCGCCGGAAAGCACCGAAATTTGGGTAATGATTCCCGTTTGCGAAGCAACGATATTACCTGCTTGCCGACGGTTAATGATCTCCGGTGTTTGGGTGCGCTCGGAGACAAGCACGGTTGCCCGCCCACCGGAGCGGTTGATGGCAATCCATTCCAGTTCCGGAAGCAAAGTCAGCATATGATTCTTCACGTTCTGGGATTCAATTGACGGTCCCCATGTACCGATTCCGATGCCGATGGATTCCAGCGCACGGATAATTTGCTGTTCATGCAGCATTTCGCACCCTTCTACCTCAATCGTCCAGACAAATTGCGGAAGAATACAAAGCGCAGCAAGCACAAAAGCAGTAAGGACGATCAGCAGCGTTTTGTATCGCAAACGACCGAAGCGTGCGTGCAGGCCGAATTCTGCGATGATCTCGCACTCGCACATCGCGCGACCGGCCAGACGATTTGCTCTCTCAAAATCTTTTTGGTATACGCGGACAGTATAGGTAAAATCGTCTTCTCTATTTGTATCCCAAAAGGCGACATGCTGCTGCGCATAGCGATTCAGGCAGCCCTCCGGCCATGCGCCGGTAATTCGAAGCAGCACACTGCCGCGAACAAAGTCAATGATTGCACTCATAGATTTGGCCCTTCCAGCGAAACAGAACAAATGCTTCCGCGGATTGTAATCAGGCGGCTGTTCATGCGGCGTATGTACAGCTCCTTGCCAAGGATGCGTACCATGCCAAGACTAACCCGCACAGATACTTCGCTGTCGGAATAATGAGCGATCCCATTATGATGCTCCAGAACCAACTCACCGTATCCTGTTACTTCGATTTTTGGAACACCGGCAATCAGTTCACCGGGTAATTCAAGATTCGCAGAAACCTGCGCCAGACGATTTCTGATCATATTTGCCATCAGCCCCACCTCCTGCTGTCAGTTATTTCTATGACGGACGTGCAAAATACTTTCCGCACGAGCATAGTCTCTTTCCGGAGGCGATGATTATGGCGCGACTGTTATCCAATCATAAAATCACAGATGCATTGACCATTGCAGCTCTGCTTGCAGCCATTGCATCGCTGATCGCATATCCGGCAGATGCAGTGGAAGCAGCCAAAAACGGTCTGGAACTATGCGCCAATGTGATCATCCCGTCATTGTTTCCCTTTTTTGTTCTCTCATCGATTTGCGTGGAGCTTGGACTGATCCGATTTCTTGGAAAACTGCTTGAGCCTGTGATGAAACCGCTGTTTCGTGTCAGCGGAGCCTGTTCTGCGGCATTTGCACTCGGCATTATCGGCGGATATCCGGTCGGTGCCAAGACTGCAATTTCCCTCTATGAAAAAAATTACTGCACGAAGGACGAAGCGGAACGGCTGCTGGCATTCTGCAACAACTCAGGCCCGGCGTTCATTCTCGGCGTTGTCGGCGCGGGTATTTTCTCAAGTTCAACCGTTGGAATCATGCTCTATCTGATTCATATTTTCGCGTCTGTCATTGTTGGTGTTCTGTTTCGGTTTTATGGCAAGAAGCCAACTTCAAGCAAAACCAGCAATCGCCAGCCGATCAAAGCGGTCCGTTTTACATCGGCATTTACCGAATCGGTCAAAGAAGCCTTTTCATCGACGCTGAATATCTGCGCATTTGTAATTTTCTTCACTGTGATAATTCGTGTGTTATTCTTATCCGGCGCGATGTCATTGGCTGCAACCGTTGTTGGAGCACTGCTTGCACCAATTGGAATGACAGAACAGTGGGCAGAGAAATTACTGATCGGTCTGATTGAAATGTCATCCGGCGTGTGGAGTTTACAGTCGGCGTCCGGAACGCTGACCGGAAAATTGGCAATGGCCGCGTTCATTCTCGGATGGGCTGGCGTTTCGGTCCACTGTCAGGTACTCTCCTTTATTGGGAGCAGCGGTCTGTCAACGCGCCCATATTTACTTGGGAAACTACTCCATGGCATGGTCTCTGCCGCCCTGGTATCGATGGCCTGTAAGCTGCTGCCTGTGAACTTTTCTGTTTCCGAGTACTATGCAGAACAGGTTGCTGCGATCGCTACGACCAATTTTTCTACAGCTTTTTATACAAGCGTATCGCTTGCGGCTGTTGCATTTGTCATTTTGACCCTGATTTCGGCAGTAATCATAAAAAAGACAGCTGGAAAAAATGCGCGGCATATAGTATAATCAGAAAAAAGTTTGCAGGAGGTTTGTTATGTTGTTTCGAAAGGATATCGATCGCTGCTGCGCCTACTGCAAATTCGCAGGATCAGCCGGCGAAGAACAGATGATCTGCGCAAAGCGCGGGCTTGTTTCCCCGATGGATCAGTGCCGTGCATTCGCCTATGATCCGCTCAAGCGTACTCCAAGCCGGGCAAAATCCCCTGATTTTGCAGCGCTGAACGAACGCGACTATTCTCTGTAACAAAAATAGACCGAACTTCCGCTTCTGGGAGGTTCGGTCTATTTTTTGTTATGTATTCGGATATGTCCATGTCATATCCGGTTGGAGAATACTGGTGCATGGTTCTCCTTCCACCATAATCTGAACACGATAGATACCGGGAAGTGAGCATAGCGTCAGCACGATGCTGCGGATTGCAAGTTCGTTATCTGTAGTGAGAAAATCATCCGATAAATCAACACGGCATACGATACCCTCTGTTGTGACGCCAAGCAGTGTTGTACCGTAAGGAATGGGGTTATACACTCCGGTTGGCGGATCATAAACCAGGAGATCCGCCATCAGTGCTTCAGCGGATGTCTCACCCGCGTTTTGGCGAACACGAAGCGGAAGCGCAGTCAGACGATCCGTATTATATCCGACCATATAGATCGTTGTATCGATTTCATTCATGGATTCACGGACAGGGCCAACGGTATCTTCCTCAAACGAGTATTCCAGAGACAAATCCATGTACCGATACAGTCCTGCAGGCTCACCTTCGATTTCAAAGCGAACTGTTTCAATTCCGGCAATCCCGGTGACGGAATTGACAATAGAATAAATCAGCAACCGTTCTGTTGTTTCTGAAACCGGCCGGTTGTCATAGAACGCCTGGTTGAAATTCAGTGTGCAGACGTCATCGATGATCTCACTGCTCAGAAGTTTTGTACCATCCGGAACGACAGAGCGCATTACATCGTCTGTCGGGCCTGTAACCAGCAAATCAATGACGTACTCCGGAAGTCGCTCGATTTGTCCGGCATTCACACGGTGTGTTGTACTGAGCAAATAACGGTAGGATGCATCGGAAAAGTATACTTTCAAGCTGATTTCAACGGACTCAGACAGAAAATCATAGGTTGCAAAGTCTGCAGCCGTAAACGCCGTGCCATCGAGTGATGAGAGCGAGCCGGACTGCGTGCAGATTGAAACGGATTCGGCCTCTGGATACTGAAGCAGCGTCATGGTCAGACAGGCATTTGCAATTGTGCGGTTTACACCGGTCAGCGAAATGTATTCATCGCTGAGCATAACTTCAACACAGGAATTGACCAGCTGCGCGGAGATGACACTGACATTTTGCGGGACTGGAGAATACAGCTCCGCCGAAGACGGGCCGGTCAAATATTCACGCAGAATGTCGTCCAAACTTGTCGGATCGGAAACAGTACGCAGCTCGGGCGCAAAAACTCCAGATTCCGTACCGAATTCCGTCTCATTCAGGCAGTAATAAAACGAGTAAGTATTTTCGGATGTGGATTTACCGGTTTGCCTCCCGGCGCAGCCAAACAGACTCAAAGTCAGTGCAGCAACAAGCACAATACTCAGGGCTTTTTTCATTCCGCGTCCACCTCCGTTCCAATCCACGGGAACTCAACAGTAAAAATACTGCCTGTACCTGCGGATCGTCTGGCGACAGAAACCGAACCGAAATGACGGACAACCATTTCCTGAACAATGGAAAGTCCAAGACCGGAGCCGCCCGCTTTGCGTGATCTTGCTTTATCCACGCGGTAGAAGCGATCGAAGATATTCTGCAAATCCTCTTCCGGGATACCGACGCCGGTATCCATAACCTGAATACAGACTTCATCCTCTTTGCGGTATACACTGACCTCTACGCTACCGCCCGGCGTGTTATATTTGATCGCATTTTCAATCAGATTGAACATGATCTGATACAGATCGTCCTGTGTTGCCAGAACAGTGCAGCCTTCTTCATAATCACCGGTCATGGACACATCGTGCAGCGCGGCCAGCGGACGAAGCATGCGGAATACGCGCTCAACAACCCGCGAGATCTGAATGATTTCCGCTTCATCATCAGTCTCCGGGACACTTTCCAGCCGAGACAATGAGAGCAGCTTCTGACTCATTCTGGTCAAGCGGTCGGCCTCATCACCTATGTCCTGCACAAATTCGCGGATGGTATCCATATCCATATCGTTTTGCAAAATGGAGTCGGATAATAGTTTAATGGAAGCCAGCGGCGTTTTCAATTCGTGGGAAGCATCAGACACGAACTGACGCTGCATGGACTCGGTACGCTGGATTCGCTCCGTGAGCATATTAAATTCGTGCGCCAAAAGGCCCAGATCATCCTTGCCGCGGATGTTTAATTTATGGCTGTATTCACCTTCACGCACAGTCTGGATCGAATTAAGAATCCGACGCATTCTTCCGGAAAAGAAATAGATCGACGTGACAGAAATCAGAATGACCAACGCCGCCAGAACGAACGATATTTTTTCGATGTTACGGGTCAGATTCGCGACAATGGTTGGCTGTTCTGATTCAACATCGAGCAGATATACCGCCCCAATCAAATTGCTGCGGTACATCAGCGGCATCGCCACATGGGAGACTATGGAATCTGTCTCATACACGCAGTAAAACACATCGTTGCCTTCGAGCGCGGTAACGATCTCTGGAAACATTGCATAACTGCCGGAAATGTTCTGAGAAACAGAAGAATCATACAGAACAAGGCCCTCCGCATCGGTTATGATCGTGCGTGTCGTGTCCAGATCATCCAGCAGCATCATGACCTGCCTGACATTATCTGACGTCAGAGTGTCCATACCGGAAAATGAACTGGCAACAACCTGCGATTGATTGACTAACGCGGTTTTTTCTGACTGCACAACGAGATCGGTTGCTACCGATCCGGTGTAGAGATACAGGCAAATCAGAACAAAGGCAGTCACGATAATATACAGGCAGCTGTAGTGAAAGACGACACTGCCTGTCATTCTGATCCGCTTACGATTCGCTGTTGAAATAGTAACCGACTCCCCACTTTGTCATCAGATACTGCGGATGCGCAGGATCCAGCTCCAGTTTTTCGCGCAGACGACGCATATGGACGTCCACCGTACGAATATCGCCCTGATAATCAACGCCCCAAACTGTATCAAGCAAATTTTCACGGCTATAGACACGGCCGGGGTTTTTCATCAGCAGTTCAACCACGTCAAACTCCTTCGCCGTCAGTTCGGCGCTGACGCCGTTGCGGTGAGCGGTTCTCCGTTCGGAGTCGATCGCAATGGTGCCGATCGTGATCTGCGATGACGATGCCGGCTTGGCGGAACCTGCACTGCGGCGAAGCAAGGCGCGGATGCGTGCCTTAAGTTCGAGAATATTGAACGGTTTTGTCATATAGTCATCTGCGCCGAAATCAAAGCCCATCAGCTTGTCCATATCTTCGGACTTTGCGGTGAGCATGATAATCGGAACGTCTGAAAATTGCCGAATATTCCGGCAGGCTTCCATGCCGTCCATATTCGGCATCATGAGGTCGAGCACAATCAAATCGATTCCGCCTTTTTTCGTAAGTTCGACGGCCTGAAGTCCGTCCGAACCGGAAACGACCTCATATCCTTCGTTTTCGAGGTTAAACCGGATTCCTTTTACCAGGAGTTCCTCGTCATCCACAATCAAAATTTTCGTCTTCATAGCATTACCTCACCGTAATGTAGTCTTTTATCGCTTCAAACTTTGCTTCACCGACTCCGGAAACGTTCATGATATCCTCAATGGACGTAAACAGACCGTTTGTTCTGCGGTATTCCACGATCCGGGACGCAAGGACATCTCCGATTCCCGGCAAAGTGGTCAGATCGACAGATGATGCACGGTTAATATTGATCGGGAAACTCGGTGACGATTCACTGGCATCGGATGCTTGATCTGCTTGTACATCAGATTCATCCGAAGAGGTGGCAGCGGCGGTATCTGACCGCTCGGTACGAATGGTCAGGGTGTCTGTATTCTGATTCCTGCCAAGGTAAAAACCGGTCAGAAAAACAAGAAACACAACGGTTATGCCAAGCAGGACTTTTTCAATATTTGAGAGTTTCAAGTTCATCCTCCCCGCATTGACATCAACACTGAATATGGTATAATTAGAAACAGTTCTATGCAATATCTCGAATTGCCGCAAAGCGGCAGTTTTCTTAATTATACCATACCCCCACGGACACGGCAATCCGATTCTAATCGTGAAACGGAGTTTTTTTATGATGAAACCTATCATGCGATCGATCAGTAAAATCCTGCTTATTTGGCTGCTTCTGATTTCTATGGCGGTCACCTGTTTCGCTGAAACCGACCTGTCTTCCATCAATTCGGCTGCATTCACACCCGCGGACGATTTTTCTGTTGCTGCAAGCGCTGCAATGCTGGTTGAATTGAACACCGGTTCGGTGCTCTATGAACAGGACGCCGACAAAATGATTTATCCTGCCAGCCTGACGAAGATCATGACGTGTCTTCTCGCCATTGAAAACGGAAATTTGAATGATGAATTGACCGTTTCATCAACTGCGCTGGAAAATTTGCATCCGGACGGAAGCAGCGCGGAGTTGCTCGTTGGCGAAACGATCCGGCTGGAGGATCTGCTCTACTGTATTATGCTTGCATCCGCCAATGACGGCTGCAACGTGGTTGCAGAGTATATCAGCGGATCGGTTGATGCGTTTGTTGCGCTGATGAATGAACGTGCGGCGCAGATCGGCTGTACAGGTACGCAGTTTGCCAATACACACGGTCTTCACGATGAAAACCATTATACAACAGCCAGAGATCTTGCCAAAATTTCTATGGTTGCGCTGGAAAACGAGACATTCAAGCGGATTTGCACAGCAACCAGCTACAAAGTCCCAGCTACCAACCTTTCTGCAGAGCGCTCGATCTATACGACCAACTATCTGACATCTGATGTATCGACCTCGCAGTATTACTACTCCAAGGCGGAGGGCGTCAAGACCGGCTATACAAGTCAGGCAGGCCGCTGCCTGATCACGACGGCCACGGGTAATGATTTGTACTTATTGAGCATCGTCTGCGGCGCGAGTACCGCCATTCAGGCGAACGGCGATCTTCTCCTTGAAAACTTTACAGAGAGTAAAAAACTGCTGCAGTATGGACTGACCAACTTTGATTATGCAACCGTTCTTTCCGGACTTGACACCATCGCACAGATTTCTGTCAATTACTCTGCCGGTGCAGACAGTGTGGTTGTCGCACCCAATCAGACGATTACCACAGTCTTGCCGAGTGACTATGATGAATCGCTTCTTGAAAAAGATGTTGTCATTGACAATCCGGAAGGGATTGACGCTCCGGTTGCTGAGGGCGATAAGCTTGGCTCGATCACCGTGACATACGATGGTGTGGAACTTGGATCGGCAGACCTTGTTGCGATTACCGATGTTGCTCGTTCGGAGACATCTTATTACAAGTCTCAGCTGACAATCTTTATTCAGACATACTGGTGGATGTTGATTATCGGCTTATTCGGAATCTTGATTTTGATCTATCTCATCTTGTATATCAGAGCTGTCGTTCGCCGGAACAGACGGCGTAAGGCCAGAGCCGCTGCCAGAGCTGCTGCCAAAGCAGAGCAGCAGAGGAAGCAGGTGAAGCAATGAGTCAGCTTGAGCATCTGCATCAGCAATGTCTCAATTGCTTCCAATGTCCACTCTGTGAGACGCGAAACAGTGTTGTGTTTGGTGTCGGCCCGGAGAATGCTGAAGTAATGTTCATTGGTGAAGGTCCCGGGCAGCAGGAAGACCTGCGCGGCGAGCCGTTTGTCGGCCCCGCAGGACAACTTCTTGATGATATGCTGCTGATTATTGATCTTGGCCGCGATAACTGTTATATCGGCAATATTGTCAAGTGCCGTCCACCCGGGAACAGAGACCCGCTCGAAACAGAGCAGGATTCGTGCAGCGGATGGCTTCACGGTCAGATTGAGTTGATTCAACCGAAAATCATTGTATGTCTGGGCCGGATCAGCGCCAAGCGTCTGATTTCTCCTGATTTTCGGATTACCCGGGAACATGGTCAGTTTATCCAGAAAGACGGCATCTGGTATATGGCAACATACCACCCCTCTGCCCTGCTTCGTGATCCATCCAAGCGACCGGCGGCTTTTCGTGACTTGAAGCTTTTACAAGCCAAAGTACAAGAAATCTGTCGTCATACGCCATAAAGAAACTCCGCAATTCACAAACTGTGAATTGCGGAGTTTTTTCATAAACAATGGCTGTGCTGAAGCAAAATCGAATCGATTACAGCAGGTGAAAGCGCTGCATACGGGACAAATGGGGATGGATCATTCTCGTAGTTCATAATCGGCATTTCATACCAGGCAACATCACGCCAGCCGCCGTATTTATAGCCGGAATTTTGAAAAACGCCGATTAGCCGGAAACCGAACGACTCATGCATTTTCTTGCTGGCCAGATTACTGTCGGTGATGATTCCATATACAGTATGAATGTTCTGCAGACGAAGAATATCACAGAGCGCCCGATACAGCACCGGTCCAACGCCTTGCCCCTGACAGGAGGGAGAAAGATAAATGGACAGTTCTGCGTCCCATTGATAAGCAGCTCGTTCCATCAGACGATGAGCGTATGCATAACCGATAATCTGATCATCTTCCACGCAAACAACGTAAGGATACTCGGCAGCGATATTGGCAATCCTGTCGGCAAATTCCGCTGTGGACGGAACATCAAATTCAAATGAGACTGCGGTGGACGTTACAAACGGTACATAAATGCTTAATATTTGTTCCGCATCGTTCGGCGTGGCAATTCGAAGACTTCTTCCGGACATTGCAAAGCCTCTTTCTTTCACAAATTGATTACAAGATGCTGCAAAGATGGCGCATCGATTATTCTTTCCGGTAATGCCCTTCCTGCTTAACCGTCTCAATTACATAGAAGCTTTTCATCTGGCCGACTCCGTCAAGATTCAAAATACGATGGTGCGCCTCATAAAGCTCTTCATGAGAGGAAACGGAAAGGTGAAGCAGAAAATCAAACTCACCGGCTACGGCATAGCAGTCTACAATTGCAGGAATATCGCGAATCTGTTCTTCGAAAATTTTCGCCATATTCTGCCGTTCCAGAGAAATGCCGATCACAACAAGGATATCGTTCCCGATTTTTCTGCGGTCAAGAACCGTGGTGTACTGAACAATAATCCCGGAATTTTCAAGCTTATGAATACGGTCAATTACCGAAGAAACAGACAAATTCACCCGCTTACTGATATCCGAGGCTTTCATTCTGGCGTTGGCTTTCAAGCACTCCAAAATGTCAAGATCGACCTGATCCATGGTAGTTCATCCTTTCTGCAGAAAAATTACTTGTGCGTCAGTCTCTGCTGCATCGCATCGTGTGCCAAAACCTCAAACGTATCATCGAGCGGCTGCAGCTCGACCGAGCCGTATTTGCACTCGAGTGCCGTTTTGAGAATATGATCACAGAGAAGCGGATTTTTCGGAAGAAGACAGCCGTGGGAATAGGTTGCAAAGACGTTGTTATAGCGGGCACCCTCGAGTCCATCTTCGCCGTTGTTGCCGAAACCAGAGAGCACCTTGCCCATTGGCTTAACGCCGCTGCCAAGATATGTTCTTCCGGAGTGGTTTTCAAATCCGACAATATTCAGTCCATCCAACTCTTCAAACGTAAACATATAGTTGCCGATCATGCGTTCTTTGTGGCCGATCGTGTACAGATCCAGCGCACCGATAAAATCGCACTGCTGCCCGTCCCAGGTTTTATAGTAGGCGCCAAGCATCTGGTATCCGCCGCAAATCGCAAGGAAGGTCTTTCCATCTGCAATGGCAGATTTGATCTGCTCGGTTTTGTTTCCGGCAAGATCGGCAAGCAATACCTCCTGCTCAAAATCCTGGCCGCCGCCAATAAAGAACAGATCATATTGTGATGCGTCAAGCGTTTGTCCGACGGAGACGCCTGTGGTTGTCACGTCGATTCCGCGCCATTGCAGGCGTTTTTCCATGCAAAGGACATTGCCGCGATCACCGTAAAGATTGAGCACATCCGGGTACAGATGGCATATTTTCAGTTCCATTGCCATTCTCCCCTCTTACTCCCAGAAATCTTTGAAGCCATAGGTCTTGCTGATCTTCTCTCTCAACTGAAGCATCGCAGTGTATGTCGGCATGATATACACCGGCTTGTCCTGCGCAAGACACGCCTCAACGAGCGCACCATAATCCTTAATGATGCGGAGCTTCTCGACCGGGACACCGGCGTATTTAAAACGCACAGCAATATCCTCGGCGCGTGTGCCGGATACATAGAGTCCGGTCAGGCGATCACCCATCTCTGCAACGCGCTCAAAGTCAACATCCCAGATCCAACTGACATCTTTGCCGTCCTGCGCCCGGTCATTCAGGCAGACAACAAACAGCGATTCCTCTTTGCTGTTGGTCAAAAAGTTCAGAACCTGATTGCATCCTGCAGGGTTCTTAATCAGGATCATGCGCAGCGAAACACCGTTGATCTCGAATTTCTCCATACGACCGAAGCCACAGGCAAAACTTCCGAGGGAAGAAACAACCGTGTCCGCGTTCAAACCGAGTGCTTTTCCGGCCGTCATGCAGGCACAGGCATTGTAGATGTTATAGCCGCCGGGCAGATTGACCGTGCAGGGATAGTCTTTGCCGTCCATATTCAGAACGATCTCCGACCGCTCCGTATCCGACGAGCATACTTCCGTGACGGATACAGCCGGCGCGGGGCGCGCGTACCCGCAGTTCGGACAGCGATAGCCGCCAAGATGACCGTAGGTCACATAGTCATAGACATACTCATGCTTGCAGCGAATGCAATACGGAGCATCCGATACTTCGGCAACCCGATCAGCATAAACAGGAACATCAACACCATAAAATAGTACCGGATTGCTGAACTCCGTTGCCAGAGAGGATGTGAGCGAGTCATCAGCATTGAGACAAAGCGTTGCATCCGGGCAGTTGCCGATGCCAATGCGGATATTGTCAAGCGTATGCGAAACCTCGCCATATCGATCAAGCTGATCGCGGAACACGTTCGTCACAACAATCACTTTGGCCGTCACATATTTGCTGATGGCTTTGAACGCCGCTTCATCGGACTCGATCAAGGCATAGTCATACCTGCACTTGCCGCCGAGCGACGAGTGCATCGAAAACTCTGCAGTAACGCCGGAGAGCAGGTTCGCACCGGATTTATTTGCAAAATACTTGCAGCCGGAGTCAATCAGAGCCTGCTCGATCATGCGCGAAGTCGTAGTCTTGCCGTTTGTGCCGGTGACAATAATTGTTGTCACATTCTTCGACAAAACGCCAAGCAAGCCCGGACAGAGCTTCAGCGCGACTCTCCCGGGGAAATCCGTACCGCCCCGGCCCAGCAGGCGGAGAAGCAGCCTGCACATACGGCAGGCTGCAAGGGCCAGAAATACTTTAATTTTCATACTTGAAGTATATCACGCTATGAGGCCCATTTCAAGCGGCGGCCGAAAAATTTTCCGCCGAGTCGAAAAAAATCGCCAGCACAAAATTGATTGCGGAAAGTTTTTGTATCGATATCGGAAACGACAAACATACAGGATTATGAAACGCCGGATTTTGGCTGAATGATTGAATTTTGTCGAAAATGTTGTATAATATAGCAGAATACGATACAAGACATCGTATTAAAAAAATTCAGGAGGGATTTTATGAATGTCTCCGGATTGAGACGTCTTTGTTGCAGTATCTTATGTATTATGCTTTGTTTTTCCATGGTGCTCCCTGTGGCGGCTTTAGGAAAACATTCCACAGTATTTGACAGCGAGCTTCAGGAAATGGATGTTCAGTACGGCTTGATTCCTGACAATCTCATTAACGAAGATCTGACTGTTACGATCACTCGTGCCGAAATGTGCTATATTGCGGTTTTGGCTTATACCAAACTGACTTCGATTACGCACACCGCGGTTCAGACCGACCACTTTACAGATACCAGTGATCCGATTGTCTGCGCTGCGTTCGAGCTTGGTATCGTCAACGGTTATCAGAACGACGACGGCACACTCTCGTTCAAGCCGGACAATTATCTGACCCGTGCGCAGTTCTGCAAAATTCTTTATAATTTCAGCCAGCTTCTGAATACAACCTTTACCACGCCGCCCGACAATGTACTTGACGCATTCAAAGACGCCGATACTCTGTCGGAGACTTACAATGATTCCGTTCGCATGATGGCGCATCTCGGTGTTATGCGCGGAACTTCTGACGGATATCTCCAACTCTCCAGAGAAACAACCCGTCAGCAGGCACTGGTTCTGTTCTTCCGTTACTACAAAATTCAGCGCGAAGTCTACTACTATCAGGTTCAGATGCTTGAAGACTCCGGCAATGAATTCATGCAGTCCGATGAGACCGTAACCGAGGAGATGGCTGCGCTGGTCAACTATGCGCTCACCTATCTCGGCACGAAATATGTCTGGGGCGGCACAACGCCGAGCGGCTTTGATTGCTCCGGCTTTGTCCAGTATGTGTTCAGAACCTTTGGCTACACGCTTAACCGTGTGGCAGATGATCAGTATGACAACGGATACTATGTTTCGTCGAATAATCTGATGCCGGGTGATCTGGTGTTCTTCTCCAACAACGGAGCACAGAGCGGAATTTATCATGTTGGCATCTACATTGGTGACGGACAGTTTGTCCATGCGGCGAACAGTCAGCGCGGCGTTGTCATTTCCTATTTGACAGAAGGCTACTATGCGCATTATTATTACGGTGCGCGCAGAGTTCTTCCGATCAACTGAGTCAATCAACGGGATAGCCCATTCTATCCCGAAATAATAAACATATGAGGTGTAAATTATGCAGTATCAGTACAAGACTAAGGGTGTCTGCTCCCGCGAAATCACGTTCGAGCTGGAAGACGGTATTGTTCATAACGTTGCGTTCGTCGGCGGCTGCGCAGGCAATACGAAGGGCGTTGCAGCTCTTATCGAAGGCATGGACGCGAAAGAAGCGATCAGCCGCATCAGCGGTATTCGCTGCGGCCCGAAGTCCTCTTCCTGCCCCGATCAGCTGGCCAAGGCTCTGACTGAGGCACTCAACGCTTGATTATAATAAATTAACCGCAGAAAAAACCGCTGGGAACGATTCGTTCCCAGCGGTTCTATTATTAAATCATTTGGTAACCCAGTTGCCGGTTGCAGCGCAGGAAAGATACGCATTGATAAAGCCATCAATATCGCCATCCATAACAGCGTTGATATTGGTGTTTTCAAAACCGGTGCGGGTGTCCTTTGCCAGCGTGTACGGCATAAAGACATAATTGCGGATCTGGCTGCC
>CAZUKJ010000022.1:0-14513 GCA_964620855.1 uncultured Oscillospiraceae bacterium | reverse complement strand
TTCGTACCGAAATCGAGTGACACAGTAAATTCCAATGAATCGAGTGAATATAACGGCTCCGCTCCAAGGGACGGAGCCGTTTCTTTGTTCAAATCATCATTGGCTTTTTATTTCGACGTAACCCAACACGCCAGGATGTCGGAGGGCTTGCATCCGGGCGGCAGAATGCAGAAAAAGCGGCCCGCAGCAGATCAGCTGCGGGCCGCGGAAGAGGATCCATTATTTTTTAAGGCGTTTGCGGTAGACCGGCAGGGCGTAGGTAAGGCTGACAACGAGGCCGGCGATCGTGTCGAGAATCGAATGCTGCTTGATCAGTACGGTCGATGCACACACAAGGGCGCACAGTACTGCTGCCGGGATGCGCCAACAGCGAAGCCTCTTGCAGTCGAACACGCAGAACGTGGCACCCATTGCGCCGATGACATGCATCGATGGGATCGAGTTGGTGTTTGTGTCGTGCGCGTAGATGAACTGCACAGCCCAGGTGAAGATGTTCTGCCGCTCAAAGCTGTCCGGGCGAAGGTCCTGCCCGTTCGGAAACAGCGCGCAGATCAGAAGGCCCGTTGTCATTGCCAGCATCGTGAAGTACAGGTATCGCCTGAACGCCGGTACATCCTGAATCAGTGCGTACAGGCCGGTGAGGAACAGAAACGGATACCACAGCACATACGGTACAACGAAGTGCTCGATGAACGGGATGCAGTCGTCAAAGGGGACATAGCTGCCCCAGTAGTTGTCGGTAATATAATGCTCCAGCAGGAGAAAACAGATCAGGTAGAACGGAACATATAAAACCAGCAGCCAATGCCGGTTTTGCTTGAGCATTTCTCTCACTGCGGCTGCCTCCTTTGTCCTGATTGCAACATGTTCCTGAGAGAAAAAATAAACAAAATATGAACTTTCCTGTGACGGTCTTGAAAATGAAACGCGGCGGGCGTATCCTGTTGCCTGACAGGAGGGATTGTGATGTCGTATACTGTTTATGAGCTAGCGGTGCTGTTCTTTATTTATGCGTTTCTCGGGTGGTGCTGCGAGGTTGTTTTTGCCGCGATCAAGACGGGAAAGTTTGTCAACCGCGGATTCCTCAACGGCCCGGTCTGTCCGATCTACGGCATCGGTGTCGTATTGTGCATCCTTGCGCTCACGCCGCTGGACGATCATCTGCTGGTGCTGTTCCTCGGCTCGATGGTGCTGACCACTGCGCTGGAGTTTTTGACCGGCTGGGTGTTGGAGAAAGTGTTCCACACCAAGTGGTGGGATTATTCCGAAGAAAAGTTTCATATTAAAGGCTATGTCTGCCTGGAGTTTTCGATTATCTGGGGCTTTGCGGCTACGTTTGTCATGAAGCTTGTGCATCCGATGATCTACAGCCTTGTGGGGAAACTGCCGCTTTCCGTCGGCCGCGTGATGCTCGGTGTGGCAATCGCGCTGCTGTTGGCCGATCTCGGTGCGACGGTTGCCGCCGTGCGGAGTCTGCAGAAACGGCTGGGCCTGCTGATGAAGCTGGCGGATGAGATCCACGATGTCTCCGACGCGATCGGCGACACGATCTCTGATGCCGCGCTTGCCATCAAGTCGCGCGCCGACAAGACGCAGGAGCGCTACAGCGACTACACCGAGATGGTACGCGCCCACCGCGCCGAGGAAAAGGCGCTGGCCGAGGCGCACCGTGCGGCTGAGCAAGTGCTGTGGAACGCTGCCCGCGCCGACGGTCGTGCAGCGCGCGACCGCCGCGGCGAGGAGCTGCGCGAGAAGCTCGCGGAGTCGAAGCTGATGCAAAACCGCATCATTCAGGCCTTCCCAAAGATGAAACCGGAGCGCGGTGCGCAGGTGCTGCAGGCGCTGCGAAAGGCGCAGCAGGAAAAGAAGGGGAAAAAGTGAACCGGCGGGGCCGCTGCAAAAAGCAGCGGCCCCGTAAATCATGCTGCCGACCTTGCAAAGCGGGCGCGAAAATGATAAAATACTATATTCAGAAGTAACAATTACGGAGGGTATACTCTTGGAGAAGAAAACGACCGTTATCTCCCCCGAACAGTTGGATCAGCAGCAGAAGCATTGTGCTGCGATCAAGGCATATTGGGAAAGCCGCGGCGACGTGCCGACGGCGTTTGTCGACACGTACGGCTGCCAGCAGAACGAGGCCGATTCCGAGCGCATTCGCGGCATGCTGCATCAGTGCGGCTATGTTTTCACAGATACCGAGGAGGGTGCGGACCTCATCGTCATCAACACCTGTGCTGTGCGTGAGCATGCCGAGCAGCGTGTGTTCGGCAATGTCGGCGCACTGGTGCATACCAAGCGCCGCCACCCGTCGCAGCGCATCTTCCTGTGCGGCTGTATGATGGGTCAGGAGCACATTGCAAAGAAGATCAAAGAGAGCTACCGCCACGTGGACGGCGTGTTTTCCACACATCATCTGTGGCGCTTCCCGGAGCTGCTGCTCCGCTCGCTGCGTACTGGTGACCGCGTCTTCGCCATCACCGACGAAGCAGGTTCGATCGCAGAAGGTATCCCCGTTGTGCGCTCGAACGAGCTCAAAGGTTGGCTGTCGGTCATGTACGGCTGCAATAATTTCTGCACGTACTGCATCGTGCCGTACCTGCGCGGCCGCGAGCGCAGCCGCAAGCCGGAGGATATTCTGGCAGAGGCGCGGCAGATGGTTGCGGCAGGGTACAAGGACATCACACTGCTCGGACAGAACGTCAACTCTTACGGCAAGGACCTCGGACTTGGTATCGACTTTGCGGATCTCCTTGCGGAGATCGCAGCAATTCCAGGGGACTTCGTCATCCGCTTTATGACCTCGCACCCGAAGGATGCATCGAAAAAGCTGTTCGACACGATGGCTTCGTCGGACAAGATTGCCAAGCACATCCACCTGCCGTTTCAGGCGGGCAATGACCGCGTGCTGCGGGCGATGAACCGCAGCTATACGTCTGCGCAGTATCTGGAGCTGGTTGACTACGCCAGAAGCGTGATGCCGCAGATCGTCCTCACGAGTGACGTCATCGTCGGCTTCCCGGGCGAGACGGAGGAAGAATTTGAAGACACACTGCGTCTGATCGAGCGCGTGCGCTATGACGCGCTGTTTACCTTTATCTACTCGCCGCGCGTCGGTACGCCGGCGGCATCAATGCCTGACCCGGCAACGCGGGCAGAGAAGCAGGTCTGGTTTGACCGTCTGGTCGCCGCGCAAAACCGCATTTCCGAGGAGAAGCACCGCGCCTATATCGGCTCCGTGCAGCGCTGCCTGATTGACGGCCGCGACGGCGATATGCTTACAGCGCGCACCGACGGCAACCGTCTGGTTCGCCTGCAGGGCGACGACAGCCTGATCGGCACGTTCGGCAATGTTAAGATCACCGACGGCGGTACCTGGTCGCTCACCGGCGAACGCATCTGACCGGGCCGACTCCTGCCGGAGTTTCCGCAGGAATGGAAAAATTGAGAAATGGAGGGGTCGACCGATGGCGGAACTGACTCCCATGATGAAGCAATACCTGGAAATCAAAGAGCAGAATCAGGACTGCATCCTGTTTTTCCGCCTCGGTGATTTCTATGAGATGTTCCTCGACGATGCCAAGCTTGCGTCGAAGGAACTGGATCTGACGCTCACCACGCGTGACCGCGGCAAACCGGAGGCGGAGCAGACGCCGATGTGCGGCGTGCCGTATCACTCGTCGGAGAGCTATATCGCGCGGCTGGTCGCGAAGGGCTACAAGGTGGCCATCTGCGAACAGACGGAAGATCCGGCGCTGGCCAAGGGCCTTGTCAAGCGCGACATTACGCGCATCGTGACCCCCGGCACAGTTACGGAAAGCTCGATGCTCGAGGAATCGCGCAACAACTATTTTGCGTGTGTCTATGCCGATCCAAGCGGCTTTGGTCTGGCGTTCTGCGATGTGTCTACGGGCGCATTCTGTGCTACGTCGGCCATTGGTGATTCGGCGCTGGAGCGCGTGATCAATGAGTTGGGCCGCTTTGCGCCGTCTGAAGTGCTGCTCGGCGGTATAGCGGTGCAGAACGAGGTGCTCGAGCAGGTGCTCTCCGGGCGGCTGGCCTGCTGCCATGAGATCGGTGCGCCGGAGGAATTCGAAGGCGCACAGCAGAGCCTGGAGCAGCAGCTCAACGAGCTGCCCGCAGGACTGCCGGAGCCGGTGATCTGTGCTGCCGGCGCGCTGATCGCGCATCTGCGTCAGGCACAGAAGACCGATCTCGGACACATCCGCTCGCTGGAATACTATCTCTCGGGCCGCTTTATGGAGCTTGATCTCACTGCGCGCCGCAATCTCGAACTGACGGAGACGATGCGCAGCAAAGAGAAGAAAGGCACGCTGCTGTGGGTGCTGGACAAGACGAAGACTGCCATGGGTGGCCGCATGCTGCGCTCGTGGATCGAACGCCCGCTGCTCAGTCCGGCGGCGATCACCCGTCGCAGCGGCGCGGTGGCCGAACTGGTCAAGCTGACCGTCGCCCGCGAAGAACTGATTGCGCTGCTGCGCTCCGTGACGGATTTTGAGCGCATTATGGGCCGCCTCATCGCCGGTACGGCCAACTGCCGCGATCTGGTGTCGCTGGCGTCCGGCTGCGATGTGCTGCCGCAGCTGCGCGGACTGCTCGCGCCGATGCAGTCGCCGCTGCTGCAGGATCTGTATGCACAGCTTGACGATCTTGCGGATCTGAAGGATCTGATCGACCGCGCGATTGTTGATGAACCGCCGTTCACCATCCGCGAGGGCGGCATGATCCGCGACGGCTTTGACGAAGAGCTCGACCGCCTGCACGAGATCATGTCCGGCGGTAAGGGCAGCCTGACTGCCATCGAGACGCAGGAGAAAGAGCGCACCGGGATCCCAAAGCTCAAGGTTGGCTACAACCGCGTTTTTGGTTATTACATTGAAGTTTCCAAGTCCTACATCGAACAGGTGCCGGACGATTACATCCGCAAGCAGACGCTTGCCAACTGCGAGCGGTATATCACGCAGGAGCTCAAGGAGCTGGAAAACACCATCCTCACGGCGAAAGACCGCATGACGGCAATGGAGTACGAGCTGTTCTGCCGAATTCGTGAACATCTGACTGAGAGAAATGCGCGCGTGCGCCAGACGGCCGACGCCGTGGCGGCGCTCGATGCGCTGTGCTCGCTGGCCTATGTCGCCGTGCGACAGAACTACTGCCGCCCCGAGATCGACCTGTCCGGACAGATCGTGATCCGGGAAGGCCGCCATCCGGTCGTCGAGCAGATGCTCCAGAAAACGCTGTTTGTCCCGAATGACACCGTGCTTGGCGCAGAGGGCAATCAGGTCTCGATCATCACCGGCCCGAATATGGCCGGTAAGTCGACATATATGCGGCAGGTCGCGCTGATCGTGCTGATGGCACAGATCGGCTCGTTTGTACCGGCCAAGTCGGCTCGCATCGGCATCGTCGACCGCATCTTCACGCGTATCGGTGCGTCGGACGATCTGGCGGCCGGTCAGTCTACATTTATGGTTGAAATGTCTGAAGTGGCGGAGATTTTGAAAAACGCCACGCCGAGGAGTTTGCTGATCCTCGATGAGATCGGCCGCGGTACTTCGACATATGACGGCATGGCGATCGCACGCGCTGTGCTTGAGCACACAGCAGATCCGAAGCGGCTCGGTGCGAAGACACTCTTTGCCACGCACTACCACGAACTGACCGTGCTGGAGCAGGAACTGCCCGGTGTAAAGAATTTCAACATTGCGGTCAAGAAGCGGCAGGGCGAGATGATCTTCCTGCGGCGCATTGTGCCGGGCCCGGCCGACCAGAGCTACGGCGTTGAGGTTGCCAGACTGGCCGGACTGCCGGAGAAGGTCGTCTCCCGTGCCAGAACACTGCTGGCTGAACTGGAGTCGCAGGGAGTTGTCCGGTTCGAGCCGAAGCAGGAAACTGCCGACGATCAGCTTTCGGTGCTGTCGATCAGCGATGCCGCGCTGCGGGAAAAGCTCGCGGGCATTGCCGTCGAAACGCTCACACCCATCGAGGCGATGAATGTACTCTACGAGCTCAAGCAAATGCTGTAAAGGAGGGCGCAGATGAAGCGTTATGACCTTGGCTGCCGCATGACCAAATATGAGCGTGTTTTCGGCTGGATCTATCTGCCGGTTTATGTGTTTTTGCTGTCACTGATCCTGCCGTGGGCGTTCCGGATCCTCGGCTGGGAGATGACGGGACTGCGGCTCAATACCTGTTATTTCTGTATCAACTTCGCGTTGATTCTGCTGATCTTTCACAAGTTTTTGTGGAGCTCACTGTGCGGGATTATGCGTAAGTTCTGGCCGTTTGTGCAGGCGGTGATTCTGGGCTTTGCGCTCTATTATGCTGCGATGCTGCTGTTGGGCGTCATTTATGGGTGGCTGGCACCCGGCTATGCAAATCCGAACGATGCGGCAGTCGGAACAATGGCTTCGATGAACTACGGCGCGGTTGTCGTCTTTACTGTGGCGCTTGCGCCGATCGTCGAGGAGACGCTTATGCGCGGGCTGATCTTCGGCTCGATCCAGCGTAAGAGCCGCATCTGGGCCTACATCGTGTCGATCCTCGCGTTTGCCGCCATCCATATCTGGCAGTTTTTCGGCACAACGGAAACCGGAACACTCGTGCTGGCGGCGCTGCAGTATCTGCCTGCGGGCATTGCGCTCGGCTGGACGTATGAAAAAGCCGGCAACATCTGCGCACCGATCCTGCTTCACATGGTGATCAACGCCATTTCCATGGGCCTGATGAGTTTTGCTGCAGGCTGACTGTTTCATTGATAGAAAGGAGGCGGCACGATGGCCGTCATTGCACAGCTTCCCCAGCACGTTGCAGACCTGATCGCCGCGGGCGAGGTCGTCGAGCGGCCGGCGTCTGCGATCAAGGAGCTGGTGGAAAACGCCATTGATGCGGGCGCAAAAAATATCACCGTCGAGATCCAAAACGGCGGCATGACATTCCTGCGTGTCACCGACGACGGCTGCGGCATGTCGAGTGCCGATGCGCCGACTGCGTTTTTGCGCCACGCAACGAGCAAGCTGCGTACGGCAGAAGATCTGGAGGCCATTGGAACACTGGGCTTCCGCGGTGAGGCACTTGCGGCGATCTCCGCCGTTTCGCGCATTGACCTGATGACCTGCCGCGCCGATAGTGCCGAGGGTACGGCGCTGCATCTGGAGGCAGGCGTCGTTACGGAGAATCTGCCGGCGGGCTGCCCGACCGGTACGACGATCATCGTGCGCGATCTGTTTTTCAACACGCCTGCTCGCATGAAGTTTATGAAGCGCGACAGCGCAGAGGGCGCGGCGTGCTTTTCTGTGGTCCAGCGTCAGGCACTGGCGCATCCGGAGATTTCGTTCCGCTTCCTGCGCGACGGTACAGAGCAGCTCGCCACGCCCGGTGACGGGGAGCTGATGAGTGCGGTCTACGCTGTACTCGGCCGCCAAAGCGCCACGGAGATGGTCGAGGTCAAAAGCCGTTGGGAGCAGATTTCCGTTTCCGGCTATGTCACCCGTCCGACTGCGACACGCGGCAACCGCAACTACCAGCACTTTTTCGTCAACGGCCGCTACATCAAATCCAAAACGCTTGCTGCGGCACTGGAGGAGGCGTACCGCAATCAGCTTATGCAGGGGCGGTTCCCGGCCTGCGTGCTGCACCTGACGCTGCCGGTCACGCAGGTTGACGTCAACGTCCATCCGGCCAAAACCGAGGTGAAGTTCCTCTCGGAGCGGGAGATCTTCGATGCCGTGCACTACGCCGTGCTTGCGTCGCTCAACCAGACGCCGGGCCGCCCGGAGATGAAGCTGAAAGCGGCAACGACATATTTTACCCCGTCGGAGAAACAACCGGCGGCGGATCCGGCTGTCCCTGTGAGAAAACCGGATTTTTATCGCACGATTGAGGCAAAGGACTTGCCAAAATTCTACGAGCAGGTGGAAAAGACGCCGAAGATTACACCGTCGGAGTCGGCGCGCCGCGAAGTCTTTGCGCCGAAGCCGCAGACGCCGTTCCGGACGAATGTTCCGGCATGGCCGTCGGAGATTGAGCCGCAAAGCGCTGTGCACGAGACGGTGCATGGTTTCGCGCCGAAGCCGGAGCCCGAGCCGGAGCAGACGGCAATGCCGCTGCCGGAGACCGAATCGGAACAGCTGGAACTGCCGGTGCCGACGGCGGACTTCCGTATCGTCGGAGAAGTGCTGCGGACATATGTGATCGTTGAGCAGGCGGACGAAGTGCTGTTTCTCGATAAGCATGCGGCGCATGAGCGTATTTTGTTTGAGAAGCTCAAAAGCAGCCATCAAAGCGTGATGTCGCAGGTGCTGCTTGAACCAATCACAGCAGAACTCGACCGGGAAGAGGCGGCAGTGATTCTTGACAATGCTGAACTGCTCGGACAATACGGCTACGAGGTCGAGGATTTTGGTGACGGCACGGTGATTATCCGCCAGATCCCGTCGGATGTGGATGTGGGCGACAGTGTCAGTTCGCTCTCTGCGCTGGCAGCGTCACTGCTGGAGTGTCGCACGCTGCCGACAGAGGAGCAGCGTGATCATCTGCTGCACACCATCGCCTGCAAGTCTGCGATCAAGGCCAACTGGGTCACGCACCCGAAGGAAATTGAAGCCCTCGTGCGCGAGGTGCTCTCGCGCGACGATATCAAATATTGCCCGCACGGCCGCCCGGTCTGCATTACGCTGACCAAGAGCCAGCTCGAGCGTCAGTTCGGCCGGGCCTGACGGCGTGCGGGATACAGGGAAAAGAGGAGAGTGAGCTGCGTGGATCGTGTGATCTGTATCGTCGGCCCGACGGCGACCGGAAAAACCAAGCTGGCCGTTGCGCTGTGCCGGATGCTGGACGGTGAGGTGGTCTCCTGCGATTCCATGCAGATCTACCGCGGTATGACGATCGGCACTGCTGCGCCGACCACGGATGAGATGCAGGGCATCCCACACCATATGGTCGGCGTGGTCGACCCGGCGGAGGACTTTTCCGTCGGCCGCTATGTGGAGATGGCCGACCGATGTGTGAAGGACGTCCTGTCCCGCGGAAAGGTGTGCGTCATCGTCGGCGGAACAGGACTGTATGTCGACAGCCTGATTGCCGGACGCGATTTTGCACCGTTTCCACAGACCGGCTGCCGCGAAGCACTTGAGGCTGAGGCTGAGGCAAACGGCATCGAACCGCTGATCGAGCGGCTGCGTGAGATTGACCCGAAAAGCGCTGCTCGGCTGCATCCGTCTGACCGCCGCCGCATCATTCGCGCGCTGGAGATCTATGAGCAGACGGGCATGACCATGACCGAGCACGACCGCCTTACCCGCGAGAAACCGCCGCGCTACGCACCGCTCTGGATTGGACTGGACTATGCCGACCGTGCAGACCTTTATGCGCGCATTGACCGGCGCGTCGAGCAGATGTTTGAAGAAGGGCTGGTTGAAGAAATCCGGACGCTGCTGGCATCCGGTGTGCCGGAGACGGCCACTGCCATGCAGGCGATCGGCTACAAAGAACCGGCAAGCGCGCTGCGCGGGGAGATTACAATGGACGAGGCGCTTGCGCAGGTACAGCAGTCCTCTCGCCGCTATGCCAAGCGCCAGCGCACCTGGTTTAGACGCAATGAGGCGATCCACTGGCTCATCCTGCCGAAGGAGCCGGATTTTGACGAGGTCCTGCAGCGTGCCGCCCCGCTTTTGACAAGCTTCGAGCGGTGAGAATGGTAGAATATGGGTATTACAGAAAGGAAGGTAATACCCATGACAAAAACAGAAAACCTGCAGGATCATTTTCTCAACACACTCCGCCGCTCGCATATGGCTGTGACCGTGTTTCTGATGAACGGCTTTCAGCTGCGCGGTGTGATCACTGCATTTGACAATTTCGCGATCTGTCTGGATACCGACGGCAAACAGCAGGTCATTTATAAGCACGCCGTCTCCACCATTGTGCCGGTACAGCCGGTTGAACTGAGCGCAGAGTAAGCGCACCTTGCTCTGCCATAACCACAAAGGAGCCTGGTATGAAGCAGGGCAAAGTTTTTATGCGCGTGATCACGGCCATCTTTTTCGTGGCTGTGCTGTGCTATGTCGCCTACGCCGTCATCGACGCGCTGCGCGACCCGCTGACCACCTCGGTGGTCATTGAATATGAGGCCGGTGAGGCGTGCTTCACCACGGGCTATGTCATGCGCGATGAGTCTGTGCTGGCTTCGCGCTATCCCATTACGGTGATCACGCGCTCCGAGGGCGAGCGTGTCGGCGCCGGACAGGCCGTTGCCGTCGGCTATCAGGACAGCACCGCGCAGCAGCGCCAGAGCGAGATCGACGAACTCAACCTGCGCCTTGAGCAGCTGGAGTACGCCTACTCGTCCGACCTGGAATTTTCGGATATTGCGAGTCTGGAGTCGAACATTGTCGACGGGCTGACCGATCTGGCACAGTCGGTCAACCGCCGCGACTTTTCCAGCGCATCCTCAACCGGTCTGGAACTGAAGAGCCTGGTCCTGCGCCGATATTCCGAGGATGCGGACAGCACGGCAATCCGCGCTGAGATTGCGGAGATCGAAGCACAGCTGGCGCAGCTGTCCAATCTTGCCGGAAGCGATACGCGCGCGATTACCGTGACCTCACCAGGCTATTTCTCCGGCACGGTCGATGGCTACGAGTCTATTCTTGATCCGGACAAGATCGAGGAACTGACGGTGGATTACCTGAAGACGCTGGAGGAAAATGTACAGGCGGTCGGTGAGACAGTCTTCTGCCGCCTGATCACGGAGAATATCTGGTACTATGCAACGGTTGTGTCGACTGACTATGCCGCAATGACGTATGAGGGCGACACCGTTGCCGTCACCTTCTCGCAGGATCTGTATGACCAGATCAATATGACGGTGGAGATGATCGGCGCGGAGGAAGACGGCCGCTGCGTGCTCGTGCTCTCGTGCGACCGCTATCTGACGGAGGTCACGCTGCTGCGCCATGTCAGCGCGGACATTGTCTTTTCGTCGTATTCCGGCCTGCGTGTGCCCAAGAGCGCCATACGGCTCAACGACAACGGGGAAGCGGGCGTCTACATTCTGGAAGGTACGGCGGCGCGCTGGAAGAATGTGACCATTCTCTACGACAACGGCGAGAGCTATGTGGTCAAGCTTGATAAATCCGACACGGACAATCTCTGGCCGGGTGACGAGGTCATTGTCAACGCCAAGGGACTTTATAACGGAAAGGTCGTGACCGGTTCGTGAGCATTGCAGACAATGTTGCGCGTGTGCGCGATCAGATGGCGGAAGCGGCCATTCGTGCCGGGCGCAGCCCGGAGCAGGTGCGCCTGTGTGCCGCGACCAAGACCAACGGTGTGCAGGCCATTCGCGAGGCGATTGCCGCTGGCGTGGACGTCTGCGGTGAAAACCGCGTGCAGGAGCTGGTGGAAAAGCACCCGCAGGGTGCATATACGGGCTGCCCGGTGCACCTGATCGGCCATCTGCAGAAGAACAAGGCCAAGTTTGTGGTCGGTACGGCCGACCTGATCGAATCGGTCGACTCGGTGGAGCTTTTGGCGCTGCTGAACCGGCTGGCGGCCGAGCGCGGAATTGTGCAGCAGATCCTGATCGAAATCAACATCGGCGGAGAGGCGGCCAAATCGGGCATCGCTCCGGCTGCGGCAGATGAATTTGCGGCAAAAATGGCGGATTTTTCCTCCCTTCGCCTGCGCGGTCTGATGGCAATTCCGCCCGTGGAAGAAAAACCCGGCGCAAACCGGCATTATTTCGAGAAAATGTATCAGCTTTTTGTTGACATAAAGGCAAAAAAATATGATAATAACGCTATAGACTGCCTTTCTATGGGCATGAGCGCCGATTTCGCCGGAGCCATTGCGGAAGGCAGCACTTTGGTGCGCGTTGGCACGGCGATCTTTGGGCCGCGCGTATACGCGCACAACTGACATCGCGCAAATTCGATCCACATCGATTATTAGATACAGGAGGCTCCTACCATGGGATTTATGGATGAACTGAAGAAACTGGCCCGCCCCTACGCGGAAGATGAAGAGGATGATTTCGACGATTTCGGTGACTTTGACAGTGTCCCGTCCGGCAACGCTGTGCCGAAGTCTTCCGGTTCTGCTTTTGACGATATGACCTATCCGTCCGTCGGCTCTGAGCGCCGCAGCGGCAAGGTTGTCAACATCAATGCCACGACGCAGCTGCAGGTCGTGCTCGTCAAGCCCGACCGTTTCGACAATGTGGCTGAGATCGCAGAGCACCTGCGCGACAAGCATGCCGTCGTGCTCAATCTCGAGTCTGCGAGCAAGGACGTCGCCCGCCGTCTGGTCGATTTTCTCTCCGGCTGCGCCTACGCGCTCGACGGCAAGATCAAGAAGGTCGCTGTCAGCACCTACATCATCACCCCGTACAATGTCGATATCGTCGGTGACCTGATCGACGAGCTCGAGTCGAGCGGCATGTACTTCTGATCCGCCCGCGCAGATCACGAAAGGAGAGCTGATCCCCAATGTACACTCCGCAGGAAGTGCAGGAAAAAACATTTGTCAAAGCCGTATTCGGCGGCTATGATATGCAGTCGGTCGACGAGTTCTTAGAGCCGCTGATCGAAGACTACGTCACTCTTTATAAAGAAAATTCTGTGCTCAAAAGCAAGATGAAGGTTCTCGTCGAGAAGCTCGAGGAGTACCGCGCGCAGGAAGAGAGCATGAAGAAGGCCATTATTGCGGCGCAGCGCGCATCCGATGAGATGATTGCTGAGGCCGAGAAGAGGGCTGCCCGCATGATGTCGGACGCGGAGGGCCTTGTCAAGAGCAAGTCCGCCACCGTCCAGCAGGAAATCGACAACGCAACGGAGCGCATCAACCGCGCCAACGCCGTCGCGCAGGACTATATTGTGCAGCTCGAACAGCAGATCCAGTCGCATCTGACCGCGCTTGCGGCGCTGCGCGAGATGGAGATGCCTGCCATCGCCCCGGCCCCGCAGAGAAAGCCCTATGACTTTGAACAGGAGGCAGATCCGCAGCCGTCGGCCAGTGAAGTGGCCCGTCAGATCGAGCAGTCCGTCGGCCGCATCGTTGGGGAAGAACCGATGGAAGCGACACGCGTGATGGAGCCGATCACGGAGGAGGATCTTCGCCACACGGTGAAGTTCACCGACCTGAAGTTCGGCAAGAACTACGATCCCTACGGCAGCAATGTCTGATCTGCCGTCAAAATTGAATCAATGACTGGCTGAGAGCAGGCCGAGTACCCGATTCACCACATCCCCAGAGAGCTGTCCGTTTGCTGCAAGGACGGCGTTGTGGCCCGGTGAAAATCCCCTGTGAGCCGCAGACCGAACCGTAAGCAGTAGGCTCTGCCGGGAGTTCCCGTTACAGGACAAATCAAGTGGTCGGGCTATGCCCGGCAACGAGAGTGGTACCGCAGAGGTCAAACGCCTTTGTCTCTCAAACGAGGGACAAAGGCGTTTTTTTGGAGGTCACATGCAGGATATTTTGTTCAAAACCGAGGAGTTTGTATTCTCCTACCGGATACAGGGCGTGCTGATTCGAGACGGAAAGGCTTTGCTCCAACGCTCCGGCGATGACTATGCCTTTGTTGGCGGACATGTTGCAGCAATGGAGACGACTTGCCAAACGCTGGTGCGGGAATTTTGGGAAGAGCTTCATACCGACATTGCCATCGATCGTCTGATGGCGGTCGGTGAGGTGTTTTTTCCGTGGGGCGGCAAGCCCTGCCATCAGATCGGCCTGTACTACGCCGTGCATCTGACCGATGAAAGCCAGCTGCCCCTGGACGGTGTGTTTCATGGCTATGATGAGCTGGACGGAGAACGCATTGATTTGGATTTTTGCTGGATTCCGCTTGAGGAGCTTACACAGATTAACGTATACCCGCCGGAAATGATTCCGCATATTTTATCCGGTTCCAAAGAAGTTTTACACTTTGTTTATCAAGAATTGTAAATTATTGATTGGAGGAGTTCCAACATGGATTATAACAAGACAGTCAATCTGCCGAAGACCGACTTCCCCATGCGCGCCGCACTGCCGAAGCGCGAGCCGGCAATGCTTGAGGCGTTCTATGAGAAGGATGTCTATGGCAAAATGATCGCCAAGAACGAGGGCAAGCCGCTGTTCGTTCTGCACGACGGCCCTCCGTATGCCAACGGCGATATTCACATTGGCACGGCGCTCAACAAGATCCTCAAGGACATTATCTGCAAATATAAGAACATGTCCGGCTATCAGGCGCCGTACGTTCCGGGCTGGGATACCCATGGCCTGCCGATTGAGAGCGCCATCCTCAAAAAGAGCAAACTCAAGCGTGACGAGATGACCACCACGGAGTTCCGTGAGCAGTGCAAGGCCTTTGCGCTCGACTTCCTCGACCGCCAGCGCGACGAGTTCAAGCGCCTGGGCGTGCTGGGCGACTGGGATGATCCGTATATCACCCTGAAGCCGTCGTTCGAGGCCGAACAGGTCAAGATCTTCGGTGAGATGGCGAAGAA
>CAZUKJ010000021.1:1675-14748 GCA_964620855.1 uncultured Oscillospiraceae bacterium | reverse complement strand
GGGAGAGAAGCATACGCAGCAGACGGGAAAACTCCTCGGTGCTGTACACATTCTCACCAAGCACCTCATCCATCTGTTCAAGCGCGGTACATACGATCTCATAAAGCTGCGAAAGCTCCATGGCCTCCTGCGTTCCATTGAGCTGTTTGGCGCGCCGATCAAGGGTGCCGCACAGGTCGACCTGATCAAAATAGTGCCAAAGCGCACGGATCTTTTCCCGAACCGTTGCGGCCTGCAGTCCTGTTTTCAGTGTCTGCAAAGGCTGCATGGCACAGCGGCGGATTTCATTGAGTCCAGCAAGCTGCATCGCTGTCGCGTCCGTTTCCGGCTGTCCGAAGCCATCGGGATGCATCGTCCATTCCCGAAACCACACGTTACCGCGAATAGACCAGGTATAGGCATAGTTTTCCAGAAGATCGCACGCTTCCTTACTCAATGCGCAAAGGCCGGTCTTTAAATGCCGCAGAACGTCTTCATACTCCATTCCGCCGGAGACGGCGTCGAGCGCTGTCAGCACAAAGGCTGCAACCGATCGGTTTTCAATCGGATCCGTTCCGGAATAATAAACCGGAATATTGTAACGGGAGAATACAGACATCAGCGCAGACTGATAACGGGAGGTATCGGTATAAACCACATTGATCTCCCGGAAGCGCGCATTGCCGGAACGCACCAGACGCAAAATTTCATCGGCACAAGCAAGGCATTCCGCAGTCACCGAAGGCGCATGTCTGAGCTGAACCGCAGCGCAGTCACCGGTATACGGGACCAACGGGCCGTCAAACAGATGATCCGAGATGTGTTCCAGCGCCGCAAAGCGGCGCCCCAGCTGTGCCGGGATCTGTTCAATGCCGCAATCAAGCGAACGAAACTCAGAAGAAAACTCTCGTGCAGCGCCAAACACTCTATCGCGGTCGTCCGTGATCTCACCCGTTACAACCAGTGTAAAATCCGAAGCGAGCTCAGCCAGCTGAAGCGCTGCTTTGCGCTCCTGCCGGGTCATATATGTAAAACCATCAATCCAGATATGCTTCTTCCCGATTCCGGCCTTGCGGCACATCGCATCATCATCGAGCAGCCGGACAAGCCGAGAAAGCTCACTCTCATGGCCTTTGCACTCTGCGGCGTAAACATCCATGATCATAGCAATTTCTTCGATTTTCTGCGCGAATGCGCCCTCCAACTGCGATGCTGCATGAAACAGCGCCTTGGAATCCACGAGACTTGATTCGAGTTCATCACACAGGTCCACAAGACTGAGCAGATATTCTGCTTTCCCCTGCGGCGCAAACACCTTCAATACCGAAGAAAGCTGCTTGCAGGTTTTAGCCATCGCGAGCAGCTTCCCACCACGGTCAAATGCCGTAACCGCACTGCCGCCCGTCCTGGAAAACACCCCCGAAGCAAATCGCCGAAGCGAAACGACCTCAGCCGCAAGCGAAATCCGGTTGCCGCAGACCTCGCAGAGCCTGCGTTCGGCCTCATGCGACTGGTTCTCCGGCACGATCAGAACAAGATCAGTCTGTCCGGCGTCTGCTGCCTGACGAATCTCCTGCAGCACACGCTCACGGTTGGAAACAAAATCCGTACCATACAGAATCCGCTGCACGCGACCACCTCCTTTTCCAACATCATATCACATTCTTTTGCAAAAAGACACCCTTCAGGCAAAGCGCGTCTTCCATTTGTGAAGCCATTCCAAAAACCAGAACCGCAGTTCAACATCCAGAGAGTCTTCGGTAATCCACGAAACCTCTGCGTCCGTTATGCCGACTGCCGTCGCCTGCTCGGTCAGCTGCCGTGTTGTTGCTGCCGTACACAGCGACGGAAACAGCACACACCACCAATTTTGTCCGTCTCCGCTTCCGATCACGACCCGGAGCGTCGTATATTCTCCGGCCGGTAATGTAAAGCTGTCATATTCGCGCGTCGACAGTTCCTCCTTTGCCAGCGATACCGTAACCGTGTTTGGCACCGAGAGTTCCTGCAGACATGCTTGCGCCTCCTGCGCGATTTCATCGAGGTGCGGTGATAATCTCTCTGCCGCTTCCTGCGCCGTTTCCGCTCCGTCTACATATCCACCGGCAAGCTGAAGAATACGGTCGCGAACGTACAGTTTCACCGACTGATCTGTCTCCGAATCCGACTGGGCTACCACATGCAGGCGGATCATCTTCTCTGCGAGCACTTCCTGCTGGCGTATGGTAAGTACTGCGGTCAATGCATAAAACAAGATGCTGATCCCCAAAAGCAAAACACAAATCCTTTTTTTCATAAAAAAACACCGTCCATTGTTGGGATACAGCAACAATGGACGGATTTTCTCTTTTTTATACGGGCTGTGCCAAAAATACTTGCGGTACAAGCGCTTTCAGCGCTTCCCCTGCTGCCTCTGCGCGCTCTTTCGACGCAAAAAGGCCGTAATACGCCGAGCCGGTTCCGGAGAGCGACGCCAACAGCGCCCCCTGCTCCAAAAGCGTCCTGCGCAGCTGCGTGATCAGTGGATACTGCTGCTCCAACAGAAGCTCGAACCGGTTTGTACGAACACCCTGCGGCAGTTCCCCTGCCAGAATGGCTGTCTCCGCTTCTTTCACACCATCTGCCTGCAGCTCTGCATGGATATCAAGCTCCCGGAACAGAGCCGGTGTTGCAATGGAAAATTCCGGTTTGCAGAGCACAAACCAGCAATCCGGCAGCGGGTCGATCCTTGTCATGATCTCGCCTCGGCCTTCGCATAGCATCGTGCCGCCGTCAAGGCAGAACGGAACATCCGAACCAATGTTTGCCGCCGCTGCCAGCAGCTGTTCATGCGTCAATGCACCATAATAGCGATTGAGCGCCCGCAGCACCGCAGCGGCATCAGCGCTGCCGCCGCCGAGCCCCGCCTGCATGGGGATCCGCTTTTGAAGCTCCACCTCAACGCCGTTCGATGCAATATTGGCCGCAGCGCAGTATTCCCTGGCCGCCCGGATGATCAGATTACTCTCTCCTGTGGGTACGGCCTCATCGTCACAGACGACGCACCATCGGCCCGTTTCGAGCCGTACGGTCAACTCATCCGACAAACTAACCGTCTGCATCACAGAACGAAGATCATGGTAACCGTCACCACGCTGTCCAAGAACATCCAGCGTCAGATTGACTTTGGCATATGCCGATTCTTTCAATTCTACCATTTCATTCACCTGGCAAACAGCCGATCCATCAGTTTCGTTCCATCGTCAAGGTACGGGAAGCATTCGCCATTTTCCTCGGTATACGACATGCCGCAGCCCTGTTTTTCCGTACTGTCGTAGATCATATACGGAACGGGCGAGCCGTCGTGGCCGCGTGTCGACATCAGTGTTTTATGATCCGACAGCAGAAGGATTCGATAGTCCATCTGCGCCTGATCGAGCGCAGCGCACAATGGTGCAACGACACGAGAATCGAGCAATTCGATCGCTTCCAGCTTCCAGTCCAGGCGTCCGTTATGGGTTGCTTCATCCGGCGCTTCTACATGTACGCAGACAAAATCATCACCGGCTTTCAGCGCGCTGATCGCAGCCGCCACCTTACCTTCAAAGTTGGAGTCGTTTTCACCGGTTGCACCTTCAACAACGATGCGCTTTAATCCGGTCAGCGTCCCAATGCCATGCACCAGAGGCACAGCGGAAATCACCGACCCGTCGTGATGATAGCGCTCCACAAAACTTGGCAGAGACACCGAAGTACCCTCTGCCCAAAACCAGATACCATTGGCGGGCAGTTTCCCTTCGGCGCGCCGTTTTTCGTTGATCGGATGCCGGTCCAGTTTGACATGGGCCAGTTCCATCAAACACCAGAAATCCTCTGCATTCTGATTGCCGCACAGCCGAATCGGTCCGATCGGCTCTCCGAGGTGATTATGCGGCGGCTCGGCACAAAATCCGGCAATATCGCCATTTTTCTGCACTGCAATATGGCGGAACGATGCACTCGGCACAACCCGCAGGCCGATTTTTTCTGCCGCAGCCGAAAATTCCGGCTCCGCAAACAGCCACTCGATCAGTTCAATGGACTCGTCTCCTTCGATCGATCCGGCTGAGTGCGACAAAATCCTGCGCTGAGAAAACGGCATATTTCCATCTTCCAGCGCGATCATATTGCAGCGATAGCTCACATCGCCCGGCTCAAGCATAATACCGTTGCCAGCCGCCTCGAGCGGACTGCGTCCGGTAAAATACAAATTCGGATCGCAGCCAAAGATTGACAGAATCGCCGTGTCACTTCCCGGTTCCTGATTGGCCGGGACTGTCAGAACGCGGCCGAGCGTTGCCTGTCGGCACAGCGCGTCAATATGCGGCTTATTCGCTGCCTGGAGCGGCGTTCTGTCACCCAGCTCAGCCACAGGATTATCCGCCATACCGTCTCCGATGATCAGAATGTACTTCATCCGGACTCCCTCCTTTTGGGATTTACAGCGAGCGCATAAACCGGTCAATGCGTTCAAGCGATTTTTCCAGATTCTCCATGCTCGAAGCATAGCACAGTCGCAGATACCCCTCGCCGCTCTCACCGAAGGCATCGCCCGGAATACAGGCAACCTTTTCGGCACGAAGCAGGCGCTCGGCAAACTCCTGAGAGCTCATCCCGGTTGACTTGATGCACGGAAAAACATAAAAAGCGCCGAGCGGATCAAAGCACGGAAGGCCGATCTGACGCAGGCCGTCGACTAAGAAGCGGCGGCGGCCGTTATATTCGTCCTTCATCATTTCGATGTCTTCGTCACCGTTGTTCACTGCCTCAATCGCCGCATACTGGCTGGTTGTCGGCGCACTCATAATCGCGTACTGGTGGATCTTGGTCATCTGC
Source organism: uncultured Oscillospiraceae bacterium (assembly GCA_964620855.1). GTDB lineage: Bacteria > Bacillota > Clostridia > Oscillospirales > Oscillospiraceae > CAKTOF01. Next base: position 9,915 of record CAZUKJ010000021.1, on the reverse strand, counting down.
TTGATCAGTTCCGGTGCAGCGCAGACGTAACCAAGCCGCCAGCCGGTCATTGAATATGCCTTGGACATGCCGTTGACAACGATCGTGCGCTCGTAGAGCTCCGGAATGGCCGCCGTTGAGCAATGTTTGCCCTCGTAGGTCAGTTCCGCATAAATTTCATCGGAGAGGACAAGCAGATTGTGCTTGACAATGACCGGAGCAAGCGCTTCAAGATCCTCCCGGCGCATAATACCGCCGGTTGGATTCGACGGATACGGCAGGACCAGCAGCTTACTGCGCGGCGTGATGACCGCTTCCAGCTGCTCCGGTGAAACGCGGAATTCGTTGGAATCGTTCAGCGGCAGCACGACCGGTTTGCCGCCGGCCATCGTGGTGATCGGGCCGTAGCAGACAAAGCTCGGCTCAGGAATGATGACCTCATCACCATAATTCACAAGCGCTCGCACCGCCAGGTCAATTGCCTCACTGCCACCGACTGTGATCAGCAGCTGCGTGTCCGGATCGTAGCTCAAATCATGGCGGCGCTCCAGATATCGCGAAATGGCACGGCGAAGATCGGACAAACCGGCGTTGGACGTGTATTTTGTAAAGCCTTTTTCCAGCGAGTAAATGCCCGCGTCGCGAATGTGCCACGGCGTCTGAAAATCAGGCTCACCGATGCCGAGGGATATCGCCTCCGGCATTGTTTCGAGAATATCAAAGAACTTACGGATACCTGACGGCTGAAGCGACAGAACCCGTTCGCTCATCAAAGAGTTATAGTCCATCATACGAAGATCAGCCTTTCTTTCTGTTCAGTCTTCGGCTGGAAGATGGTGGACTTTTCTTTATACTTCTTCAGGATGAAGTGCGTCGCCGTGCCTGTAACGCCCGGGATCGGCGCAAGTTTCTGGCTGACGAACAGCGCCACCTGCTTGAGCGTGTGACCCGTGATCATAACCATAAAATCATAGCCGCCGGAGATCAGGTACATATTTTCAACTTCCGGATACTGATAGATCCGCTCAGCAATGCGATCATATCCGTTTTCGCTCTGCGGCGTCACGTGCACCTCAATCAGTGCAGTCACCGTCTCATCTGCGGTCTTTTCCCAGTCAACCAACGCTTTATAGCCCAGAATATAACCAGCCTTTTCCATCTCGGCAATCTGCGCGGCGACCTCTGCCTCGGAAATTCCGCACTGTGCTGCAAGCTGGGCACGCGAAAGAGAGCAGTCTTTTTCAAGAAGCTTCAACAGTTTTTCATTACAAGTTTCCATAAAGCGACCTCCAATCGTATTGCACTTTTATTATAGCGCACTTGCATTTGTGTTGTAAACAACCGATCTCACGAAGCTTGGGATACAAAACGAATAGTTTGCTGTCAATTTGCCAATACTAGCGACAGAATCCACATTTATGGGAGGTCATTACGATGGACACGACCGCATTGGTGCTCGCCATCATCGGCGCACTCAACTGGGGCCTGGTCGGAATTTTCAAGTTCGACCTGGTCGCCTGGATCTTCGGCGGACAGACGGCAGGCTTCAGCCGCATCATTTATGCACTGGTCGGCCTGGCCGGTCTCTGGTGCATCAGCTTGCTGTTTCGCAGAAGCTCACAGTCTGACCGCAGTATGTAAGCTCTGCGCCACACATAAAAGAGGGAGAAAGCACTGCTTTCTCCCTCTTTTGCTGAGCGATTGTTATTCCATGCATCGCACGATGCAGCTATAGGTTACGCCGCCAACGGTTGCGCTCACGCTGGCCGTACCCGGGCCTTCGGCGCGGACAATACCGTCAGAGACGGTACACACGCTTGTATCCGACGAAGACCAGTAAACCGTGCCGTCAAAGTCTGTCAAAGAAATGCGGAACGTCTCGTGCTCGAGATAGTGCAGCGTTACATCCTTATGACTGATCGAATACGCGCCGGTTTCCGCCGTGTTGGTATCTTCAATCTCCGCAAAGCCGCAGCGGACGATACACGTATAGGTTTTTATGCCGTTGATCGTCACATTCACATCGACCGTACCGCGATTGACTGCCTTGACAACACCGTTTTCATTGACAGAGGCAACGCCTTCATCTTCGCTCTCCCAGACAAGCACATCTCCCTCGAGCGTGTTGCTCAGGCGCAGCGTGGCAGATTCGCCCGCCGAGAAGAACGTAATGTCGGTCAGATTCAGTTCGTGTTCGGCATCCGGGTCAGAAACCATCGGACCGATCTGGCTGACTGCAATCACACACGATGCGGTATAGTTGCCGCACACGGCAGTGATCGTCACATCTTCCCCCTCGGAAAGCACAGTCACGACGCCAAACTCATCTACCGAGCAGATCGACTCGTCGCTTGATTTCCAATAAATCGCTTCATTACAGTCCGCCGGAGTTACCACGGCACTCAAAGTGAAGCTATCCCCCACCGAATCCGGCGTGTAAACATCTTTTGTCAGGGACAGGCCCGTGCATGCAACCGTCTGCACCGTGGTATCTGCAGCATTGTTATCACCGGTCGCGGATTCGTCATCCGTCAAATCTCCGGATGATGCCGCATTGTCATCGTCGACCGGAAGCGTCAGCGAACTGTTATCCGGCGCGTCCTTGTCAAATACACCGGTGTAGCTGAGCAGAAACATCACAAAAATCACAACCGCCAGTGCAAGCACAATGCAAGTCAGCACAACAAGCCAGCGCGGAACCGGGCTTGACTGCGCCACACGCGCACCGGTGCGGCGGCCCGACCGATTCTGCTGCGTACGCGCAGGGCGCGGCGCCGGCTCGGTGTCTGTAACATAGTCCTCCGTCAACAGCACATCACTGTGTCCGCACAACGGGCATTTTTCATCAGAAGCAGGATATTCCATCCCGCAGAAACTGCAAATTTTGGTTTCCATAACATCCTCCATATCCGGTAGGTTGGTTTACATACTTCGTAGATTATTTTAACACAAAAACTCGCTGCCGTATACTCCAATTCTATTGCTTTTTTTCACATTTTGTCTTAAAATAGAGTTTAATTGTATTATGTAGATTAAAAAGGAGGCGATTGCTGATGCCGAACCCGTCCCCCAAGGCGCCGTTCTCTGAGAAATATCAGATTCTTTCTGAGCTTGGCTGCGGTTCGACCGGCGTGACCTACCGTGCCATTGAACCTTCTACCGGAAGACTCCTGGTCATCAAGCATATTCCGATCCCTGCTTCTGAAACGCAGGTGCAGGCGTTGATCTTCTCCGGCGCGGCCAGTGACGAAACCGAGGTCCAGCAGTATTATGAACGGTCTGTCAACGATTTGGCCAACGAACTGCGCCAGGGTGCCAAGTTCGCCGGCACATCGTATTACATGCCGTTTCACGACTGCCAGATCGATACCCGCAAAGATGCTGTCGGATACGATCTCTACCTTGTCGCAGATTTCTGTCAGACTCTGCCGACCTTCCTCGAGCATCATGAGATCACCGTGCTTGACGCTTTGAATCTGGGGCTCGATCTGTGCAGCAGTCTTCAGGGGCTGCTCGACGCCGGACTGCTCCACCACAACGTCAAGCCGGAAAATATCTACCGTACGCAGACCGGTACATTCCTGCTCGGTGACCTTGGCCTGACAAAGACCAGCGAGCTGGCATATGCTTCTCTGCCGGATTCCCGTTTTGGCCCGTACAGCGCGCCGGAGTACACGGATCTGCTTGCGCCGCTGAATGTCACTTCCTGCGTCTATTCTCTGGGCATGATCCTCTACCGGATTTTTAACGGTTCTCATGTTCCGTTTGTCGACGAAGAAACCACGCTTGCTGCAGCTGACGCGATGCGCATCGAAGGCAAAGAACTGCCGGCTCCCATGTACGCCGATTATGAGCTTTCGAGTATCATCCTCAAGGCCTGCGCGTTCAAGCCGGAAGACCGCTATCAGTCCCCTGCAGAGTTCATGCAGGAACTGACGCTCTATATGAAACGAAATGAGATCTCCAATGAGCCGATTGTCCCGCCGATCGTTTCCGATCCGGAAGAGGTTCTGACTGCCGAACAATCTTCCGAAGACGACGGACTGATCAATTTTGCCAGCATCGAAGATCTCGATGAAACCTTCATCGAACACTTCTCGCCGATCGCAGCCGAAGCCACCGAAGTCGACGATCCGTACTATATTTCGGAAGAAGAACTTCGGCAGTACGACGCTGAAACAGGCGAGACCGCCGAAACTGCCCCCCGTCACACCACACCGGGAACGCAGAAGAAGAAAACCAAGGTCTGGCCCTGGGTGGTCGTACCGCTGCTGATCTGCCTTTGTGTCGGCGCATGGCTGCTTCTTCGCGGCAGCACTGTCACTGTCTCGACGATGGGCACCACCGAAAAGACTGCAGAGTCCATTTCCGTCTATATCGACTGCGACGCCACTGACGAAGCACTTGAGGTAATCTGTACCGACACTTATGGCAATCGTTTCTCCCTGCCGTATTCCGGTCCCAATTACACCTTCTCCGGTCTGACTGCCGGCACCAATTACACCATTGAGCTGGTCGCAACCGACCGCACAAAATTTAAGGGTACGACATCCATTCAGGCTGCAACCGAATCCATCACAAAAGTCATCAGCTTTACCGCCGGCGACATTACCGGCACAAGCGCTGAGCTCTCCTTCGTAACCAACGGACTTGATCCGGACAGTTGGCTTGTCTGCTATGAGGCCAGCAATGGTGACAGCGGCATGTTTGCCTGCTCCAGCCACAACCTCAGCCTGCAGGATCTCACACCGAATACAACCTACACCTTTACCTTAACCAACGATTCCGGGATTCAGACAGAGGGCGAACTCAGCTGCACATTTACCACGATTGCAGAGGCTGAGCTTTTGAACTTCAGCGCAATCCAGGTCACGATGGAATCCATCCAGATCTCCTGGAGCTACGAGGGTGCAACCGACTTCTGGACGGTGACCTGCTCCGGCTCTGACGGCTATACCGGTACGATTGAGACCACCGATAACTTTGCAGAGTTCTCCGGCCTGACCGCGGGAGCGGAATACACCTTCACCATTGACTGCACCGGCCTGAAGACGACTTCCCTTTCGACCTGTACCGTCAGCACACCATCCGGAAGCATCACTGCATTGAACGCTGAAGCAACAGACAATACGACCGTTGAACTCTCCTGGGAATATGAAGGCGAGCCGACCGGTGAAGACTGGATGGTCATCTACTCCGTCGTCAGCAGCGAACCGATCAATGCCGTTGCAACAACTTCCGAGCAGACGATCACGCTGACCGGACTGATCCCGAACACGGCCTACACCTTCGAGATCACAACCGTATCCGGCGCGAAGCTGCAGGGGCAGTCTACCGCAGAACTTACTACGCCTGAGCCCGCCACCTATTCCGCCCACGGTCTTGACAGCGTATTTGTCGGCCTTTTCCCGGAACCTGCCAGTGCAAACTGGACCTACCGTGATCTGACCGGAGGCCGCTCTGAATTCCTTACTTCCGAATCCATTGCATTTGCTGTTCAGGCCATCAACGGCGTTCGTGCATCGAGCGATGAGATGGAAGTACTCTACGTCATCCGCAATGCCGATGGCGATCCCATCGACTACTACACGAACACCTATCAGTGGAACGACATGTGGTCGAACGACCTGCACGTTGGCTCGCTTGCTCGTACACCGCAGGCCGTCGGCACCTACCGTCTGGATATCTACTTCAACGGAGATATCCTCCGCAGCAAGGAATTCCGAATTGTCGAGTCTCTTTCCGCTGCATAATCAATCCCGCCGGACACTTCAATCAAGTGTCCGGCGGTTTTTTTACCAGAACAGGATGGTTGCCGGTACAGAGTTCCGGTCTTCGAAATCGGTTTCTCTGCCCACATAGCTTCCCTTGGCGACCAAAGGACAACGAGAGACTGATTGCCACATTGTCCCGCTCCTCGAACTGTCAATTTTGGATGGTGCGCATCCCTTCGCTCCTCACCGCAGGTATCCGGAAACGAAAAATCGCCTGAGGCCGTGTGCTTCCTGAGAAAATGAAAGGGAGTGCTGCAAAATGCAGCACTCCCTTTGCTTATCTTACAACTGCCGCGCGTAACGCGAAAGCTTTCCTTACTCAGTCTACCAGGCGGTTCAGCCAGGCAATATAGTAAGAGTTATTGATCATAAACGGGTAGTCGATCACGATCACATCGTCGACCCCCTGCTCGGCTGCGAACGTTGTCAGGTCAAGCGACGGCTTGCCATCGCGGTTAAACTCACGAGGATCAACCGCAATGATGCGGCTGTAATGACTCGTCAGGAACGGAATAAAAGCATTGCCGTACGAATTCTTGATCACAAGGCAAGTGCCGCCATCCTCCACATCCGTGTCGATGGTCAAAACCGGCGTATCACCCGAGATAAAGCACAGATACTTATACGAATAGCTCTCGCTCAGGCCCGTTTCCACAACATCAATCGGGATACCGTTCGTCAGCGTTGAATCCGAATAGTATCTTGCAGAGGTCTCTACAATCGGGAGATAGTAATCCACATAGTCCGGATTGTCAAGCAGCACCTGACTCTTGGGATGGCCGGAGGTGTAGGAATAGAATGTGCCAATAAAGTTCTCATACCGGCCGGTCTCAAACTCGTCGAGCTCGACTGCCTCCAGTCCGGCAGACTCACAGAACGCCACATACGCATAATATGCGCCCAGCGCAGTCCAGTGATGATCCGTCCGGAAGAAGAGGTATTCATCTGCATGCAGATACAGCTTGTTATACGCATCTACAGAAATGACCGAGTCCTGAAGATCCTCATAGAGCGCTTCAATCATCGCCTGCTGATCGTGCGAGCCGGTGTGGAAATCCTCAGGAGAATAGAATTGGCCGGAGTTCGGTGTCACAAGGCAGTAGGTCTGTACATCTTCTCCCATCGCATTGGAAATGTTGTTGACCGCCTCGGCATAGCTCCCGATCGTAGAGTACAACGCAGTCGGAATGTCCATAGCCTGGTTGCCGGCAAAAATGATCGTACTGTCCGTCGTGGCGTAGTCTTCCGGGTACTCCAGCTCCGGCGGAGTCTCCTCATCTTCTGCGGGCGGCTGCTCCGTTTCGTCCGTCACATCCGGGACATTATCCGAATCAGGCGGTTCTGTCGTGGTCGTCGGATTCTGCTCGACCGGCTCAGACTCCGTCGAAGATGATGGGCCGTTGATCGCGGCAGCATAATCATCCAGCGAGACGCCGCCTTCCTGCGCGTCCATTTTGACGCCGGTGATAACAACGGTATCATCTTCCGCCGTAGTGTAATTGTAAAATCCATTAAGCTTACGGTTCAGCGACATAAATGTTTCGCGCAGCGGAAAGGTGTCGCCATAATAGGTCTCGTAGTCAGACTGGTAGGTACCATCGAGCAGCGTCGTGATCGTAACCGAGGGTTTTTCCGCCAGGGTGCGGTTCTCCACGACGGAGATCGTCGCATCCTTATCCACGGCCGACCAGATGCCAAAAACGGCAAGGATCACGAAGAATGCTGTGATCAGGATCTGATAGACTTTTCTCATAATTTCACCTGTCAGAATCGGAAATAAAGGAAGGGATTATAGCTCGAGCCAACGAGCGAAATCGTCGTCAGCAGCAGCAGTGCGAGATTAAACACAAACACGAGCACAAGATACACCGTGTTCCAGCTTTTCCTCTCAAACGAGGTGCAAAGGCCGGTAATCACCATGCCGATCTTGCGCGGAATGCCGGTCGAGCCGATAACGCCAACAAGCAGCAGCAAGATGCTGCTTCGCAGCTGGATCTTGGTCGTCGCATTGCTCCAACCCACGCCGCCGCCGAACATCACGCCCAACGCAGCTTTGAGCTGCGTGAAATCCGTGTAGTAGAACAGTGTCCAGCCGATCACAATCACAAACACCATGACAATGTGACGGATGACAGCGGGAATCTTCTCAAGATATTTCATGCAGTACTTCTCCACTGCAATGAGCACGCCAAAATACAGACCCCAGATCACAAAGTTCCAGCTGGCGCCGTGCCACAGGCCGGTCAGCGCCCAAACAATGAGGATATTGAGCAGTTGATGCTTTCGATTGCCGCCAAGCGGGATGTACACATAGTCACGGAAAAAGCTGCCAAGCGAAATATGCCAGCGCCGCCAGAATTCCGTGGCAGATTTGGACAGATACGGCAGGTCGAAGTTCTCACCGTAATGGAAGCCAAACATGCGGCCGAGACCGATCGCCATGTCGGAATAGCCGGAGAAATCAAAATAAATCTGCAGCGAGAACAT
>CAZUKJ010000021.1:0-1665 GCA_964620855.1 uncultured Oscillospiraceae bacterium | reverse complement strand
ACCGCGCCAAACCAGACGCCGAGTGTCGTCTGCTGCGCCATATTGGCGTCAAGCATCTGGGATGCTACACTGCCTGCACAGTTGGCAATGAGAACCTTCTTGCCCAAACCGATGCAGAAACGCGTAATACCGTAAAAGACGTCCTCAATACGGTATCTGCGGCGCTTCAGCTGCGCCTCAATCTCCGAATAGCGCAGGATCGGGCCTGCGATCAGCTGAGGGAACAGCGAAACAAACAGCAGGAAGCTGGCAAACGACTTCTGAACCTGAACCGAACCGCGGCGCACATCAATCACATACGAAAGCGTCTGGAATGTATAAAATGAGATGCCGATCGGCAGAGACAATCCCGTGAGCGGAATGTTGACTCCCAGCAGCGCATTGATGTTCTCCAACAGAAAGTCCGTGTATTTGAACACAAACAGCATGCCGAGATCAAACACGACTGCCAACCAGAAGCAAAAGGTTGATCCCTTCCGCTCCCGATCGCCAACCACCTTGCCAAGGAAGAAGTTGACCGCAGCCGAAGCGATCAACAGCAGCACATAAACCGGCTCACCCCAGGCATAAAAAATTAAGCTTGCGATCAGCAGCACATAGTTTTTGATCCGGATCGTTGGGCTTAAGAAATACAGCAATATGCAAATCGGCAAGAACCGATACAAGAAAATTAAGCTTGAAAAAACCACTCTCTATCACTACTCCACATCATACTGACGTACCAATTATGTTAACAGGGATGCGGATAAATTTCAACATTTTTCTTCTTTTTCATTAAAAAAACGACGCGGTCAGACACCACGTCGTTTCTGCGGAAACTCAGCACTTCTTTTCGAAGCTCATGCAGTCGGTGCACTGCTCAACCGTCGGGTTCAGCTCGTGCGTGCCGACGAGGATACGGTCAAGCGAGCAGTAATTCTCACTCGAGCAATGATGCGAGCACTGGTTGACCGTGCATTCGATGCTCTTGTTGGCCTTGGAAGTCATGTTTTCACCCTCCTAAATGGATTACGGATGTAGTATGTCCTTCGCGCTGCGGCTTTATGCACGATCCATTTTTCGAAAAAATCAAAGAACGGCGCGGACATCCGGCGTGTGCCGGCAAGACAGTAATTTGAAGAAATTACAAAATCGGCATTTGTTGTGCAGGATTGGACAACAAAACAGACGACTTCAACTTCGGTTGGGTGTCGTCTGTTTTGTGCGTTTAAGGGTTGAACTTGCATTTTACCAGTTTCGCTTTGATCATACCAAGTAACAACGCTGTAATCAACACATCCATAGCATACCAAAAGTAAAGAAGAAAGAGAGCAAACCAACTGTTTTCTATTGAATTTTATTGACGATTGCGATACGATAAACTCGCCACGCAAATCAACATCTTTATTCCGTCAGGGAATGTGTGTTTACCTTTTAGTAAAAGCGCGTTCTCCGCTTTGCGTCCTCTGAGAATGTTGAAGAATTTGTGTGGCAACAAATGGGGCTATGCGTTTTTCGGTGCGTAGCTTCGGCTGCGCACCTTTTTATATTTAGAAAGAAGGATGATTATGAAAAAGGCATTGTCTTTGCTCCTGGTTCTGGTGATGCTGTTGGGCATGATGCCAATGACGGCGTTCGCTACAGAGGGAACTGAGGCTACTGAAATTACAGAAGCTACAGAAGCTA
>CAZUKJ010000020.1:0-15324 GCA_964620855.1 uncultured Oscillospiraceae bacterium | reverse complement strand
CGCCTCAATGTAGACGCCGAGGTTGCCCTTTGCCTTTTCCTGACCGGTGTAGTCAGAAAGCGTTTTCGGACGCAGCGAGATCTCGCCGTCGTCGAGTGTGGAGAGCGTCGGCGAGACGATCGGCTGTTCAAATTCGCCTTCAAATGCAATGCTCATGCGCCAACCTCCTTACATGCTGACCAGATTGCGCAGCGCGCGGCGGACGATCTCTTCGACCGGCTGTGCCGTGTCGACGCCGCGCAGTGCCAGCCCGATCTCGGACTGGCTGTAGCCCAGCACGGCAAGCGCCGCCGTCGCCTCTGCGACTGCGCTGCCGCTGACCACAGCGGCCGGCGCGCCCTCCGCGCCGCCGGAAAAGTCAAGCTGTGTGCTGCCGAGTTTGTCCTTCAGTTCCAGAATGATGCGCTGCGCCAGCTTCTTGCCGACGCCCTGTGCCGCCGTGAGCGCCTTCTCATCGCCGGTCAGGATCGCCAGCGAGAAGTTCTTCGGCGGAACAGCGGACAAAATTGCCAGCGCGGCCTTCGGGCCGACGCCGGACACGCCGAGCATCATCTGGAAATGGTTCAGCTCCTCTTTCGAGGTAAAGCCGTAAATATCAAATGCGTCCTCGCGGATGTTGCAGTGCGTAAACACACGGCAGGGCTGCCCCTGCTTCATCTGCGAGATCGAGTACGCCGAGGTATACACCGCATAGCCCACGCCGCCGCAGTCGATGACCGCAAGGCCCGCGTCGAGCAGCGCGACCGTACCGTTCAGATAATAAAACATCGTCTCACCTGCCGTAATTGCTGAGCAGCGAGGTAGCCGATCGGCTGTGGCACAGCGCGATGGCCAGCGCGTCGGCCGCGTCGTCCGGACGCGGCGTTTCTTCGAGCTTCAGCAGTCGTTTGGTCATGTCCATGACCTGAGTTTTCTTTGCGTTTCCATAGCCGACAACGGCCTGCTTGACCTGCATCGGCGTATATTCCCGGATCGGCACGCCGTACTGCTCGCACGCGAGCAATATCACGCCGCGCCCGTGCGCGACGCCGATGCCGGTCGTGATGTTGCGGTCGAAGAACAGCTCCTCAATCGCCACAACATCCGGCTTGGATTTGTTGAGCAGCTCGACCATATCCGTATAGAGCATATTCAGCCGCTGCGAAAACGCCATACCCGCCGGGGTCGTGATCGCGCCGTAGGCCAGCATGGTCTGCACCGAGCGCTCGGAGTGGATCAGGCCGAAGCCCGTTGTGGCGTAGCCGGGGTCGATGCCCAGGATGCGCATACAATCACCTACAGTTTCAGCGCGACGCCTGCGGCCGCACCGAGCAAAATCAACACAATGGGATGAATCTTCTTCCACTTCAGCCGCAGCAAAAGCAGCACCGCAAACACGGCCAGCGCCGGCAGGGAGACCAGATTTGCCCAGTCACGCAATGCCAGAGCGTCCGGATTGAGCAGCGCGACCTTCACAACGGAGTAGCACGCCGCCGCTACAAGGCCGACCGACAGCGGCCGCAGCACCGAAAGCGAGCTCTGCACGAAGCGGTTCTGCCGGAATTTCTCCAGCAGTCCTGCGATCAGAATGATGATGATCACCGACGGCAGCACGAGCGAGAACGTCGCCACGACGCCGCCCAGGATTCCTCCGGCATTGATGCCGGCATAGGTCGCCATATTGATGCCGATCGGGCCGGGTGTCGACTCCGACACGGCGATCATGTTCGCCAGCTCAGCCTCGGTAAACCAGTCGTAGCGCGCAGCAATGTCATACAGAAACGGCAGCGTCGCCAGACCACCGCCGATGGAAAACAGCCCGGTCTTGAAAAATTCCCAAAACAGCAGCAGATACGTCATTTTTCCGCACCTGCTTTCGGATTGCACGCCAGCACGACGCCCAGCACCAGCGCGGCCGCGACGAGCACGACCGGCGAAAGGCCTGCCACGACGGTCAGAACAAACGCCGCAATGCAGACCACATAGTCCATCGGCCGCTTTACGCCGGTGGAAAACAGCTTCACCACGGAAAACAGCACCAACACCACAACTGCGACACGGATGCCTGCAAACGCATGCTGCACAACCGGAATGTCCGCAAAATTGCGCAGCACGAGCGCAATGGCCGTGATGATCAGCAGCGACGGCAGCACAAGCCCCAGTGTGGCAAGGCACGCGCCGGGAATCCCGCGGCGCTTGTAGCCGACGAAGGTTGCCGTGTTGACGGCAATGATGCCCGGGGTACACTGGCCAATGGCGTAGCAGTCGAGCACCTCTTCCTCGGTGACCCAGCCGTGCTTCTCCACAACCTCACGCTGGAGCATCGGCAGCATGGCATAGCCGCCGCCGAAGGTCAGAATTCCGACTTTAAAAAACGAAACGACGAGCGCAAATAACTCTTTCATTCTCTCCGTCCCCTGCACCGCGTCAGGAATTGGCGATCCAGTAGCAATAGCCCAGGAAGCCGAACACAACGATGGCGATCAGCACCCATGCAAACACGATCTGCCAGCGCGGGCGCGGCGTATAGGCGGGTTTTTCCTCTTCGACCTGCGGGGTATCCGTCAGGCTCTCAGGTTCTTTGTATTCCTTTTCCATCATGCTCACCTCTTAATAAAGTATTATATCACGGATTGCCCGGTTTTTACAGTCCCATTTCTCAGCACAAAAGGAGTGCTGCATTTTGCAACACTCCCTCTATGTTTTCTGATTCGGACTCCGCTTTTGTCCATTCCTTATTTGCCCAGCACCGCCACGATGCGCGCGACGGCTTCTTTCGTCTGCTCGGCGTCACCGAAGGCCGTGAGGCGGATGTAGCCCTCGCCAGCCGGGCCGAAGCCCGCGCCGGGCGTCGTGACGACGTTTGCCTTCTGCAGCAGCAGGTCGAAGAAATCCCACGACGGCATACCGTCCGGCGTTTTGCACCAGATATACGGCGCGTTCTCACCGCCGTAGACCGTCAGTCCGGCGGCAGTCAGACCCTCGCGGATGACGGCGGCATTGTTCAGATAGTAGGCGATCGTCTCGCGGGTCTGCGCGCGGCCCTCCGGCGTGTAGACCGCGGCTGCGCCGCGCTGCACCACATACGGCGCGCCGTTGAACTTCGTGCTCTGGCGGCGATTCCACATCTCATTCAAGCTTGCACCGCCGCGCAGGAGCGCCTTCGGCACAACCGTATACGCGCAGCGCGTACCGGTGAAGCCTGCGGTTTTGGAAAAGCTGCGGAACTCAATGGCACATTCCTTCGCGCCCTCGATCTCATAGATCGTGTGCGGGATATCCGGGTTGGTGATGAACGCCTCGTAGGCCGAGTCAAAGAGGATGACCGAGTCGTTGGCCTTCGCATAGGCGACCCAGCGGGCGAGCTGCTCGCGCGTGGCCGTCACGCCGGTGGGGTTGTTCGGATAGCACAGGTAGATCAGGTCAACCTTTCGCTCCGGCAGTGCCGGCTCAAAGCCGTTTTCCGCCGTGCAGCTCATGTAGACGATGTTCGACCATCTGCCCTCGTCAGCCAGATACTCTCCCGCGCGGCCGGCCATCGCGTTCGTGTCAACATAGACCGGGTAGACCGGGTCGCAGACAGCCACGATGTTGTCCGTGTCGAAGATGTCGCCGATGTTGCCGCAGTCGGACTTGGCGCCGTCGGAGACGAAGATCTCATCGGGCGCAATGTCGACGCCGCGGGCGGCGTAGTCTTCTGCGGCGATCGCCTCACGCAAAAAGGCATAGCCCTGCTCCGGGCCGTAGCCGTGGAAGCTCTCGGCGCAGGCCATCTCGTCGACCGCCTCGTGCATCGCCTGCACGACGGCAGGCGCCAGCGGCCGCGTCACATCGCCAATGCCGAGCCGGATCAGTTTCGCCTCCGGGTGCGCCTGCGAATACGCGGCCACGCGGCGCGCGATCTCGGAAAACAGGTAGCTGCCGGGCAGCTTCTGATAATTGTTGTTGATGTTTGCCATAGTGTCCTCCTGTGTACAATCGGGTTCGCCGGTATCCGGGGCGCTTATACGGCGATCTCGCCGTCAAACACAAACGCCGCCGGGCCGGTCATCATGACATGATTGGTCTGCAGATCCCACGAGATCGCCAGATCGCCGCCGCGCAGCCGAAGCGTTGCCTCTCTGCCGCAGCGGCCGGTCATCGCCGCCGCTACGAGCGATGCACACGCGCCGGTGCCGCAGGCCAGCGTCTCGCCCGTGCCGCGCTCCCAGACGCGCATTTTCAAAACATCGTCCGAGAGCACCTGCACGAATTCGGTGTTCGTACGCTCCGGGAACATCGCATGATGCTCAAACTGCGGCCCGATCTTCGGCAGGTCGAGCGCATCGGGATCGTCGACGAAAATCACCGCGTGCGGATTGCCCATCGACACGCAGCTCACGCGCCACCGCCGGTCGGCCGCGTCAATCGGCACTTCCACGGCCAGCGCGCCCTGCACGAGCGCCGGGATCTTCTCCGGCTCCAAAACCGGCTCGCCCATATCGACCGTAACCGTCTCCACGCAGCCGTCCGCACCGAGGTGCAGCTGCAGCGTCAGCACGCCGGCAAGCGTCTCAACCGTGATCGTGGTGCGGTCAACCAGGCCGCGGTCATAGGCGTATTTGCCGACGCAGCGGATACCGTTGCCGCACATCTGTGCGCGTGTACCGTCGGCGTTGTACATGATCATCTGCACATCTGCCACATCGGACGGCGCAATCAGAATCAGGCCGTCCGAGCCGATGCCGAAATGGCGGTCGGACACGCGAACAGCCAGCGCAGACGGGTCCTCCACCGTTTCGCAAAAGCAGTTGATGTAGACATAATCGTTGCCGATGCCCTGCATCTTCGTAAAATGCATACCGATCCCTCCAGCGGTTTCGTTTTTCACCATTGTAGCGAAGGTGCTGCCGCGCGTCAACGGAAAAAGCGCAAAATGTGGCGCTGCATCATCGATTTGCGGCAGACGAAAAAGGAGTGCTGCACAGCGCAGCACTCCTTCCAAATTAAAGTTCAAACATCAGGTCGCCGTATGTCGGCACCGGCCAGACCGCCTTGTCGACAAGCAGCTCGAGCGCGTCGACAATCCCGCGCAGCTCGTTCATCACCGGCACGACCTCGTCGTGGAACGCAAGCGCCATCGCCTTGGCAGACTCGAGCGCATTGACCTTCGCCGTGGTGGCGATCAGGCGGTCGAGCGCCTGCTGTGCCCCGGCCAGCAGATCACTGATGTGCATCAGCAGCGACGTCTGCACGGCAACATTGGCCGTCGGGCAGGCGGCCGTCACGCTGTTGATCGACTGCGCGAGCGTCGTGGTATAGCCGATGACAGTCGGGATAAACTTCTTGCTCGTCATGTGGATCATCGTCTGCGCCTCGATGTTGATGTTCTTGGCGTAGCCCTCGTAGCAGATCTCCTCGCGGGAGAGCAGTTCCGACTTCGTATAAATGCCGAACTTGCCGAACAGGTCGATTGCCTTTTGGGTCGTCAGTGCAGCAGTGGCCTCAACCATCGACGGGATGTTGGGCAGACCGCGCTCGGCCGCCTCCGCCACCCACTCTTCGGAATAGCCGTCACCGTTGAAGATGACGCGCTGATGCTTCTTCATCAGCTCGGCAATGTATGCTCTGCAGTCGGCTTCAAAGTTCTCCGAGCCCTCGAGGGCATCGGCCGCGTCGCAGAACGCGTCGGCCACGATGGCGTTGAGCGTGGTGTTCGCCGCGGCGATGGAATCCGACGAGCCGACCATGCGGAACTCAAACTTGTTGCCGGTGAACGCCAGCGGCGAGGTGCGGTTGCGGTCGGTCGCATCGACGTTGAGCACCGGGACGGTGGAGACGCCCGTGTGCAGCTGGACGCCCATGGCGTGTTCACCCGCCATGCCGCTTTCGACGATCTGACCGACGACATCCTCGAGCTGTTCGCCGAGGAACATCGAGATGATCGCGGGCGGCGCTTCGTTCGCGCCGAGGCGGTGTTCGTTGCCCGGGTTGGCGGCCGACTGGCGCAGCAGATCCGCGTGGACGTCCGTCGCCTTCATAATGCACGCGAGCACCAGCAAAAACTGCAGATTCTCATTCGGGCTGTCGCCCGGGTCGAGCAGGTTCTCGCCCGTATCCGTGCCGAGCGACCAGTTGTTGTGTTTGCCCGAGCCATTGACGCCGGCGTAGGGCTTTTCATGCAGGAGACACACCAGGCCGTGCTTGGTGGCAATGCGCTTCATCGTCTCCATCGCCAGCTGGTTCTGGTCGACGGCGATGTTGGCCGGCGCATAGATCGGCGCAAGCTCATGCTGACCCGGCGCCGCCTCATTGTGCTGCGTCGTTGCCGGGATGCCCATCTTCCACAGCTCCACGTTGACGTCGGCCATAAACGCGCCGACGCGCTCGCGGATCGCACCGAAATACTGATCCTCCAGCTCCTGTCCCTTCGGTGCGGGCGCGCCGAAGAGCGTGCGGCCGGTGTAGATCATGTCGCGGCGCTCCAGATATTTTCTGCGGTCAACCAGGAAGTACTCCTGCTCCGGGCCGACGTTGACGATGACCTTCTTCGCCTCCGTGTTGCCGAACAGACGCAAAATCCGCAGCGACTGCTTGTTGATCGCTTCCATCGAACGCAGCAGCGGCGTCTTGCTGTCGAGCGCTTCGCCGGTATAGGAGATAAAGACCGTCGGGATGCACAGGATCGTGCCGGCCGCCGTCTCCTTGACGAAGGCAGGCGAAGTCAGCTCCCATGCAGTGTAGCCTCTGGCGTAGTGCGTGGCGCGCAGTCCGCCGGACGGGAACGACGACGCATCCGACTCGCCCATGATCAGCTGCTTGCCGGTCAGGCGCTCTATCGCGCGGCCCGCGACCGGCGCGGTCAGAAACGCCTCATGCTTCTCTGCCGTCACGCCGTTCATCGGCTGGAACCAGTGCGAATAGTGCGTCGCGCCCTTTTCGATGGCCCAGTCTTTCATGGCGTTGGCCACGATGTCGGCAGACTCTTTGGAAATCTGTCCGCCCTCGGCCATCACACGCCGGACTTCCTCAAAAACATCCTGCGGAAGGCGCTCTTTCATGACAGATTCATTAAATACATTCGTACCGAAGATCTCGGCAGCATTCATAGCCTTTCCCCTCCTGCTGTCTGTACACGCAGTCATTCCATCATATATGAAAAATAGTAAACGCAGACCGCACAAAAATCAAGAACAAAATATTCCGAACCGCTCTGTACGCTTCCAATCGGGATTTTCTGCCGTTTTTTTCAAAAAAAGCGGTATCTGACGCTTTCCTTTTCCGCTTCTTTCCGCTATAATGGGCACATCTTTTACCAAAACCCTGAATTATAGGAGGAAACCGTATGTACCGTCACATTTCTCTGTACCGTCTGATCGACGATGCGGACAAGCAGGCCAACATCGAAGCCTTCTGCAAGGTCAACGAGACGCTGCCCGAGCAGGAACCGACCATCATTTCCGCCGAAGTCGGCGCTGCGCTGATTTCTCCTCCGCTGGTCCCCGGCGGCCCGATTTTCTACGATATCGCGCAGATTCTGACCTTCCAGACCAAGGAAGAATGTCTGAACTGGCCCATGACGCAGGCGCACACCGACCTGAAGGCCTTTTCCTCCGGCATGATCGAAATGGTCGGCATCGTCGACTACGAAGTGAAATAAAAAGCAGATTGCGGAGAAGCTCGGCTTCTCCGCAATTTTTCGTTACCCCAGTAACACATCCACGACCAGCATCACAAGAAAGCCGCACAGCAGCGACCAGGTCGCCAGCGTGTCGTAGTCGTGCATATGCGTCTCGGGAATCATCTCGTCGCTGATCACATAGAGCATCGTACCGCCGGCAAACGCCAGCAGAAACGGCAGCAGCGCTGCCGAAACGCTCGCCGCCAGATAGCCGATCAGCGTGCCGGCCACCTCGACCAAACCGGTGAGTGCCGCAATGCCGAGCGCGCGTCGGCGGCTCACGCCGTTTGCCACCAGCGGCGGAATCACAACCATACCCTCCGGAATGTTCTGCAGGCCGATACCGACGGCAACCGTAACCGCGTCTGCGGTGTTGCCGCCGCCGAAGCCGACGCCTGCCGCCATGCCCTCGGGCAGATTGTGGATGGCAACTGCCATCACAAACAGCAGCACCTTGTCGAGCGATCGGTTGTGCTTGTGCTCCTCCTGATCCACGCCCGTCAGGCTGTGCAGATGCGGCGTGACCTTATCCGCAAAATTCAAAAACAGCGCGCCGCACACAATGCCCAGCACGGTGATCCAGATCCCGGATTTTCCGACCGCTTCCACCGAAGGCACGATCAGTCCGAGCACTGCCGCAGCCAGCATAATGCCCGCAGCAAAGCCTAAGATCGCATCGCTCCACTTATGTTTGAGATCTCCGGCCAGAAAGCCGATCAGCGCGCCGACAACCGTCGCACCGCCGACGCCGAGCGCCGTGATCCATATCTGTGCCACACAACCACCCCTTTCAGCCTATGCACCCGACCACCGGGCAGGTGATTACGATTTGGAAAGAATCGAGTAGGTGCCGATCGCGGTGCAGGCGACCTTGCCCGTCGCGGGAACAATCGCTTCGCCGTAGGCCGTGGCGTTGCGCTTGCCGAGCGAGGTCACGCGCGCCTTTATCAGGACATACTGCTCCATCGGCACCGGGCGCAGATAGTTCGTCGTCATCGAAACCGTCGGCGGAATCGTCTGACGCGACACGCTGTAGATCGCCATGCACATCGTCAGGTCGAGCATGGTGTTGATCATGCCGCCGTGCAGCGTGCCGAGGCCGTTGACCTGCCACGCCTCGAGCGGATAGCGCAGCACCAGCTCCTGCGCGGACTCCTCCCACGAG
Organism: uncultured Oscillospiraceae bacterium; assembly: GCA_964620855.1. Lineage (GTDB taxonomy): Bacteria > Bacillota > Clostridia > Oscillospirales > Oscillospiraceae > CAKTOF01. The sequence continues at coordinate 6,520 of CAZUKJ010000020.1, read as the reverse complement.
ACGAACTCCGCCTTCAGCCGGCCGTTAAGCGTGTGTGCCATGGTGTTGTTGACAAATTCCAGTTCGCCGTGCAGCCACTGCTCGGTCGTCAGATTCTTTTCATCCATGTCTCTTCCTCCACTGTCAGAGTGTTTTGATACCCCGATTGTAGCACATTGCCGGCTTATTTGCGAATGTTTTGCGGAAAATCTGCCGGAACACTTGAATTCGGGGCAAACTCCCTTTATGATACCTTAGAAGAAATCAGAAGAAACCGAGGAACGAACGATGCTCAAAGCCGAAAATCTGTCCTTTGGATATACCGCCAACGAGATTGTCAGCCGCGTCAGCTTTACGCTCGAACCGGGCTGCCACTGCGCGCTGATCGGCTCAAACGGCGCCGGCAAAACCACGCTTGCCGAGCTGATCCGCCGCCCCGACGAGATGATCTACGACGGCAAGCTTTTTTATGAAGACATTGGCCGCATCGGCTATGTCAGCCAGTTCGCCGTCCGCGACAAAGACCTTGACGTCACTGTCTACGACTATCTCTGCGAGGACTTTCTGGCGCTGCAGGCGCAGATTGCCGACGCCTGCGCCCAGATGGAGACCGCCGAGGACTTCGACGAGCTGCTCGAGCGCTACCAGCAGCTGCTCGACGAGAGCGACTCGCTCGACGCCGACAACTACGACGTCAACATCCGCCGCCAGCTCCACCTCGCCGAGCTCGACGATAAAGCCGATCTGGCACTGTGCAAGCTCTCCGGCGGCGAGTACAAGCTCGTGCAGGTCATCCGCCAGATGCTGCGTCTGCCGGGCCTTCTGATCATGGACGAGCCGGACGTCTTTCTGGATTTTGAAAACCTGAACGGCCTGCGCGACCTGATCAACGCCTACTCCGGCACACTGCTCGTCGTCACGCACAGCCGCTACCTGCTCGCGCACTGTTTTGACCGGATCTGGCATCTGGAAAACGGCGACCTGCAGGAGTTTGAAGGCAACTATCTGGAGTATAACTACGCCCGTCTGCAAAAGAAGATCGACATGATGCAGCAGAACGCCAAAATGCAGGAGGAGATCGACCGCGTCAGCGTGCTCGTCGAGCGCCTGCGCGACGAGGCTGAAGACATCGCCGACCCGCGCCGCGGTCAGGTACTCAAGAGCAAGGTCAGCTATCTGGCGCGTCTGGAATCGTGGCAGATCAAAGAGCCGTTTGTCGCGATCCGCGAGCCGGATATCCGCCTGCCGGAAGTCGAACCGGCGGACGCGGACACCGTTGTACTGAATGTGGAAGACTACAGCCTGACCTACGACCGGACGCTGCTTGAAGCGGTTCGCTTTGCCGTCCACGGCGGCGAAAAGGTTGCGCTCGTCGGCCCGAACGGTACCGGCAAGACCTCCATGCTCCGCGAGATCTGGAAAAACGAACATCCCGCCGTCCGCTTTGACGAGCAGGTCCGCGTTGGTTTCTTCTCGCAGCTGCACGAAGATACGCTGTGCGACGAGAACACCATTTACGACGAGTTTCTCGAAGCCGGTGTCCCCGGCACGACCGCCATTGAAGCGCTCCTGTCCGGCTACGGCTTCGATCCCGACACGCTCGGCCGCAGGATCGGCAACCTCTCCGGCGGCGAGAAAAACCTGCTGCAGCTGGCCAAGCTGGCCGTGAGCGACGCGAATCTGCTGCTGCTCGACGAGCCGTCGAGCCATCTGGACACCTTCGCGCAGCTTGCGCTCGAAAAGGCCATCGCAGACTACAAGGGCGCGGTCTTGATGGTCTCACATGATTTTTACACCATCGTCAACTGCGCCGATACCATCCTCTACACCGAAAACGGCACGCTGCGCCCCATGAGCGCGCGCGCGTTCCGCCGGATGATCTACAAAAACCACTTCAGCAAGGACTATCTGGAGCTGGAACTGCAGAAAAAGGATCTGGAAACGAAGATCGCCCGCTGCCTGCAATCGCGTGACTGTGAGCAGGCGCAGCGCCTGTGCGACAAGCTCGGCGTCATCGTCGGGCAGATGTAACCCTCCCTTTCGCCGCAGCTTCCTCCCGCTAAAAAACTACAATACAAAAGGAGAACCCACCATGAGTGAAATTCTTGCCACCGTCGGCAGCGTGAACATCACCGAAGACGACGTCAACAACTTTATCCGCAGCCTTCCCAGCCAGCAGCAGTCGTATGCCACCAACCCGCAGTTCCGCGAGCAGTGCCTCGATCAGCTGATCGCAGCGCAGTGCTTTGCCCTGCTGGGCGAGGAGATGGAGCTTGAGCAGACCGAGCAGTTCCGCACCATCATGGAAAATGCCCGCAAGGACATTCTTTCGCAGCTGGCAGTCCGTTCGGTGCTCTCCGGGATCAACGTCACCGACGAGGAAGTCCGCGCGTTCTACGACGAAAATCCTCAGCACTTCGACACCGGCGACAAGGTCAGCGCCAAGCACATCCTTGTGGAGGACGAGGCGCTGTGCGCCGAGCTGCTCGGCAAGATCCTCTCGGGCGAGGTCGAATTTGAGGCCGCCGCACAGGAGTATTCCACCTGCCCGTCGAAGTCCCGCGGCGGTGATCTGGGTGAGTTCGGCCGCAAGCAGATGGTCGCAGAGTTTGAAGAAGCCGCATTCGGCGCCGAGGTCGGCGCTGTCGTCGGCCCGGTCAAGACGCAGTTCGGCTATCACCTGATCAAGGTCACGGGCAAGAAAGAGTCTTCCATCGTCCCGTTTGAAACCGTCGCCGACCAGCTCAAGGCACAGCTGCACCAGCAGCGCGAGCAGGAGGCGTACAACCTCGCCTTCGCTCAGCTCAAGGCCAAGTACATGAAATAACTCAAAAAGCCGCAGGCAGACGCTTTCTGCGTCTGCCTGCGGCAGTTCAGGGCGTTTTCTCACCGTGCCGCGCAGTGTAACACAAGAAACGCAACGGGGAATGACGCAAAAAGAGAAAGTGCCATGGTTTCTGGTGGGACGCAGCCGAGAATTCCGCTTGCTTTTTTCTCGATTTTTGTGCTATAATCTCTCAGAACTTAATATTGCAGGACACGATACAAGAAGTGCAGGTTGGCAATCTGATACGACACAGAACGCTCAATGCCTTTTGTGTCGCTTTTTTATGCGCATACGGAAGGTATGCGCTTTTTTTGTTGTCCGAAAAAGGAGGTTGTTCCCATGGAACAAAAGTCAAACACATTTCTGGAAACAGAAAAAATCAGTAAACTGATGAAGAAATTTTCGATCCCCTGTGTGATCTCGCTGGTCGTCGGCGCGCTCTACAATATCGTCGATCAGATCTTCATCGCTAACGCCGACTATCTCGGCTCGTACGGCAATGCGGCGAACACCGTCGTCTTCCCGCTCACCGTTTTGGCACTCGGTATCGCTGTTATGATCGGTGACGGCTGCTGCGCGTTCGTCAGCATTGCCCTCGGCTCCAACCAGAAGGAGGATGCACACCGCAGCGTCGGCAACGCCATCACTTTGTGCATCGCCAGCAGCCTTGTGCTGACCGCTGTGTATCTGCTGCTGAGCGAGCCGATCCTCACCCTCTTTGGCGGCAAGGTCAACCCGGAGACCTATGTGCTTTCCAGGGAGTACTTCTTCTGGATCGCTCTCGGCATCCCGTTTTATATGTTTGGTCAGGCAATGAACCCGATCATCCGCAGCGACGGCAGTCCGAAATTTGCCATGGTCGCCACGCTCTCCGGCGCAGTGGCAAATATCATTCTCGACCCGGTCTTCATTTTCTGCTTCCGCTGGGGCATGACGGGCGCGGCCGTCGCAACCGTCATCGGCCAGATGTTGACCGCCGCACTTTCCGCCTGGTATCTGTTCCACATGAAGGCAATCCGGCTCGAAAAAAGCAGCTTCCGGCTCGACGGCAAACTGATCCCCAAGTTTCTCTCGCTCGGCCTGACGAGCCTGCTGGCACAGGTCTCGCTGGTTATTTCAATGGCCGCTGTTCAGAACACCTGCATGAAATACGGCGCACTTGATCCGATTTTCGGCCAGCAGGAGTATGCGCAGATCCCGCTCGCAGTGCTCGGCATCGTAATGAAATTCTTCCAGATCGCTATCTCTATTGCCATCGGCATTGCAGCAGGCTGCATCCCCATCGTCGGCTACAACATCGGCGCGAATCGGAAAGACCGCGCAAAAACACTCTTTACCTACCTTCTGATCGCAGAGGCCGTCGTGGGCAGCATCGCGCTGATCATCGTCGAGTGCTTCCCGCTTCAGATCGCCAACCTCTTCGGCGCAGCCAACGAAAGCGCCTATTACTCGGCCTTCGCCGTCAAGTGCTTCCGCGTCTATCTGTGCATGATGCCTCTCGCCACCGTCAACAAAGGCACATTTATCTACTTGCAGGCACTTGGTAAGGCAGTTGCTTCCACCGTAGTTTCCATGACCCGTGAAATCATTTTCGGAGTGTTCCTTCCGATCATTATGCCGATTTTTCTCGGCCTTGACGGCCTGCTCTGGTCGTTCCCAGCGGCAGACCTGCTGACATTTATCATCGCACTGTGTTTCATCCGCCGGACGTATCGGGAACTGAGCGCCGCCTGACCGATACCCCATCAAAAAAAGCATGCTGCAAACGCGAAATCTGAATTAGGCAATATAGATTCCGGACCACAAGCTGAGGCTTGTGGTCCGGAACTGTTTTCTTATTCGGACTCCGCTTTCGACCTTTTCTTTCTGATTTCAAACCAAAGCTTACATCTCCTTGGGGGATGCTCCACAGATCTCGACGCAGAAGCCCTTATGTCCGCAGCAGGGACACGTCAGCTTTCTGAGCGTCGGGGTGTGCCTGGCCCAGAATGCCTCTTTCAGATTGGGCTTGAACACCTCATGGCACTTCGGGCAGAGATATGCCACTCGCTTGAAGTAGTACCGCGAGACCCAGACTGCATACGGGATTGCCGTCAGCACCCAGACCACGAACGGCCACCAGATCCCCGCCGCGATCCAGACGATGATCGACGTCCACTGCAATACGCCGACCGGAAGCCCTGTGAGCAGCAGCACGGCATGCAGCCGTCTCAATTCCTTTTTGTTTTCCATTGCGTAAGCTATATCACCGATGGATTCAACGGTAAAATTGTCCACGCTCTTCAGCTCCCGCCGGATGCCTTCGAGCACCTCCAGCTTGGCCCTGCGCTCGCTGACCTCCTCCCGGAGAAGCTGCTCGTGCTGATCGAGCAGAACGGTGATCACGCTGCCCGGGTCTTCCTCCGAAAGCAGCTTTGCAATGCTGTTGATCGGAATGCCGACCTCCCGGAGAAAGCAGATGATCTTCATCCGCTTCAGATCCTGCCCGGAATACAGCCGCCGGCCGCCTTCCGAGAGGGAACTGGGGTTGAGCAGGTTTCTCGAATCGTAATACTGCACGGTCCGAACCGATACGCCGCAGAGCTTCGCAATTTCTCCCGTCGTGTAGTTTGACATAGCTTTCACCTCCTTGCAACGCCCATCTTACCGCATAACGCAGCGTCACAAGCAACCCCTTACGCAGGGGGATTTTTTATTTTCCCCCAAAAAGTCCGATTCAACCGGCGCTCATGCGGCCGGAATATCCGGTCAGTCGAGAGAAACGGTGATGCCGGCGCCGGAATTGGACTCGGCAACGCAGTCAATTGCCAGAACGACGGCAAGCGCCGTGAGCTCATCGGCAGGGTTTGCGAAATCCAGCTCGTAGCTGTCGCCCCAGGTCATCCATTCCTTGCGGATGGTCACGATCGGAGATCCGTTCCGTGTGATCTGATAATTATGCTCGCTCAAGCTGCCGCTGACCTCCCAGTCCAGGCCCTCAATGTAGTATCTGGGAAACAGGAAGGAAAACTCCTTCTGAATCGCGGCAATCCGCCGGTCGCCGCAGAACACTTCATAGCGGGGCAGAAAGCTCCAGACCTTCTGCCGGATGTATGCGACTTCGTTTCCCGCCATGTCGCAGACATGGAGCTTCTTGCCCCAGGAGAACACTTCGCCCTGGACGAGATACCTGTCGTTTCCGGACACATCTTTGACCGTAAACCGATCACCCCAGGAAAATACCTTCTCTTTGATGTAGAGCTTCACCGCGATCCCTCCTTTTTACAGGCGTTCAAAGCCGAGATATCTCGTGCCCTGAAAGCTAAGGTTTCCGCTGTCGCCCTCAATGAGCATACCGTACTCGTGTCCGGCCACGCTCAGCTCGATCCGGTCGCCGCTTTCAAACTGGAATGTCACATAATACGACGTCGAGGTGTGATGGTGGTGATGCCCATTGGCTCCGCCGGTTCTGTTCGATACATTCGTGCGTTTGGCGGCGACGGTGGCCGGCACAGTCAGCCGTGGGGAGTGGTTGTTGCGGTTCCATTGGCGGATTCCCCGCACGGCCGTTACGATAAACATTCCGATCACGAGCACGAATACAAGCGTGAACATCACGCCAAACAGATCAAACCCAAACCAAAAGCCCATATTCTTCCTCCTGTTTTCAAAAGGGGGGGGTGTTGCAAAATGCAACACTCCCTTATAAATTTGCAGGAAGCAATCTGCTTCCTG
>CAZUKJ010000019.1:0-15563 GCA_964620855.1 uncultured Oscillospiraceae bacterium | reverse complement strand
CGGACTCGATCATCCAGTTGTCGCCGATGTGGGTGTAGATGATGATCTCGTTCTCGAGGTCCATGGAGATGTAACGGGTGAGCTGGCTCATCGCACGATGAGACATGCCGGAGTGATGCATCGGGCCATCATTGGTCTTCCAAGTGATCTGCAGGATGCCATCCTCACGCTTCATGTCAGCAAAGTTCTTGAACCATTCTTTGTACTCGTCGAACTTCGGGAGTTCAACATACGGGGCAAGCGGCTGTGCCATGTTTGGTACCTCCAAAATAATATTGTAGTAATAAACCTCTTGAGAGGACTTATCCGTGTTGAATTTGTGGTTCATCAGGCCATTTCACGGGCATTTTGAACTTTACACAAAATCCTAATCATATTATAAAAATCTACACACAGTTTTCCATTCTCAATGTTCAAAATCCGTCATGACATTTTCGTATTTTTGTAAAGTTTTGTAACTATTTTCTCAATTTCTCACTCTTTTTCCACCGTATCCAGACGCAATTCGTGGCTGATCAGGCGGAACAGCTGACGAACCAGCCAACGATCGGCCTGCTCGGATTCTCCGGCATATTTGAGCAGCATCTGATAGACGCCCCCGGTACAGAATTCCATCGTCGCCGCAAAATCGGCGTACGGCACACGGGTCTCACCCCGCGCCGCGATCTCCTGCAGGAAGTCGCGGATGATCTGCTGAAACAGCTGCTCAAATTCGCGGTGCATCTTCGATGCCAGTCGTTTTCTCGTCTGCTCACGGTTCTCGGAAAAAATCGTCAGGAATTGCCGGATCTCATTTTCCAGTGTTGTCTCGCGCAGGCTCAGTTCCAGGCCTTCACGCATTTTTGACTCCGTCAGCCAGAGCGCAACATCAACAATGTCACGAAAATGATAGTAGAACGCCTGGCGGGAGATCCCACAGGCTTCGACAAGCTCCGTAACCGTTACTTTATCCAGGCTTTTGCAATCAGAGATCTCCGCATACTTCTGTGCAATGATCTGCTTCATGTCAATGGCCATGGCTGCGCCTCCGTTTTTCTGAGATATTCCGATTGTACCATGCGCGCGGGCAGTTTGTCCAGCGAATCAGAATACAAGCTGCACAAGCAGCATATAGCACACTGTGCCGCCGACAATGCTCAGCAGTGTATTGCGCTTCCAAATATGCAGCACCGCGACCAGTGCGCAGGCGATAAATTCCGGGATCCCGTGCGGTGCGGCAACCAGTGACACATTTTTCAGGCAGTAGATGACCAGCATGCTGATGATCGCATACGGCAGGACACGCCCAAGATAGAGCACGAACTCCGGTGTTTTGCGCTTTCCGCCGAAAATCAAAAACGGGAACGCGCGCAGCGCATAGGTGATGATCGCCATCACGGCAATCAATAAAATCGAATGGAGCGTATTATTCATGATGACGCGCCTCCCAGCTTCTCGTGACAGTGAGCACGGTGAAAATACCGACCATTGCCGGGATCAGGAAGTTGTCCGCACCAAAAATCAGGCGGCACGCAACCGAGACGGCCACGCCGACAATCGCAGGCCAGTGGTTTTTTGTGCTGATCCACTGGTCGACAAAAATCGTCACAAACAGCGCGGTCAGAACGAAGTCGATCCCCTCCACGCTGAAATGGATTGCCTTGCCGATCAGAGAGCCGAGCACACACCCGGTGATCCAGTAGCAGTGATCCAGGAGTGTGATCAGGAAATAATATCGATGCGGCTGCTCCATCTGCTGCGCTTTCTCATCGCTACAGACAAGCGAATACGTCTCATCCGTCAGGCCAAACATCAGGTAGAGCTTTTTCTTGCCGCTGCCTTTGTACTTTTCGATCAGCGAAATACCATAAAACAGATGCCGCGCATTGACCAGCAGCGTTGTGACCGCTGCCGAGACCAGAGACATCCCGCTCGCCAGCACATCGACGCCGACATACTGCATCGAGCCGGCGTACATCGTCACCGCCATGCAGAAGGCCCAGACGGCACCGTACCCTTTCATGCGCAGCAGAATACCGAAGCCGATTCCGAGACCAAGATAGCCGAACAGAACAGGGATTGTTGAAATAAATGCGGTTTTCAGTTCTTTTTTGAAAGATTTACTCACAATCATCACTTCCACAGTGAATAATATTCATATCGTATCACGCATTTTTTAATTCCGCAATACGCGAAACGACAAAGGTTTTCCCTGCATTTACAATTTCCTCGGGCAATGTTACAATGACGGCAGAAAATATTTCGGAGGAAAACATGGCAGACTATGTATTGTTCGATCTTGACGGCACGCTGACCGATCCCAAAGAGGGCATCACGCGATGCGTGCAATATGCGCTGGCAAAATTCGGCATTGCCGCCGACTGCGACGAGCTGATTCCCTTTATCGGCCCACCGCTGCAGGCGTCGTTCCGGGAGTTTTACGGCATGAGCGAGGAGGAGAGCACCCGTGCCGTCGCCTTCTACCGCGAACGATTTTCCGACATCGGCTTGTTTGAAAACAAGGTTTATCCCTCGATCCCCGATGTTCTGTCCGAGCTTCGCAGGCGCGGGAAAACGCTTGCTGTTGCAACGAGCAAGCCGACCGTCTACTCGGTCCGTATCTGTGAGAAGTTCGGTTTGAGCCAATATTTTGACCACATCATCGGCAGTGAGCTTGACGGTCGACGCGTGGAAAAAGCCGACGTCATCGAGGAAGCACTGCGTGTGCTCGGATGCAGCGCGGCGCAGGCCGTGATGATCGGCGACCGCAAATTCGATATACTCGGTGCGCACCAATGCGGCCTGAAGGCGGTTGGTGTGCGCTATGGCTACGCCGCAGATAACGAACTGGAAGATGCCGGGGCAGACGCGATTGTCTCCCGTCCCGAGCTGCTGCTCTCACTGGATCTGATTTAAGCAAAAGGAGCGTTTGGCATGTGTACCGCCATAACCTTTCAAACCCGCGATCATTACTTTGGCCGCAATCTCGATCTGGAATATTCCTACCACGAGACCGTAACCATCACACCGCGCAATTATCCCTTTTCGTTCCGCAAAGCGGGCTGTATGCACACGCATTACGCCATCATCGGCATGGCGTACGTCGCAGCAAACTACCCGCTCTATTACGATGCCACCAACGAAAAGGGGCTGAGCATGGCAGGGCTGAATTTCCCGGGAAATGCAGCCTACAAGCCGTTTGCCGAAGGCTGCGACAACGTGACGCCGTTTGAGTTTATCCCATGGATTTTGGGGCAGTGCGCCACTGTTGCAGAGGCCAGAGTAAAACTCAGCCGGCTCAGTCTCCTGCGCGAGGACTTCTCACAGGCGCTTCCGCTTTCTCCCCTCCACTGGATCATCGCGGATCAAAGCGAGGCGATTACTGTCGAATCGGTCAAAGACGGCCTGCGAATTTACGACAATCCACTCGGTGTTTTGACCAACAACCCGCCCTTCGACTACCAGATGACGAACCTCGCCAACTATATGCACCTGAGCACAGAGCCGCCGGTAAATACCTTTGCGCCGTCTGTACCGCTCGAATGCTACAGCCGCGGTATGGGTGCGCTCGGCCTGCCCGGAGACCTGTCTTCTGTTTCGCGTTTCGTTCGTGCCGCATTTGTTAAGCTCAATTCCCTCTGCAGTGACTCCGAATCGTCATCTGTCAGCCAATTTTTCCACATCCTCGGCGCGGTGGAGCAGCAGCGCGGCTGCGTGCACATGGGCGACGGGAAGTTTGAAATCACGCTGTACTCGTCCTGCTGCAACATCGACCGCGGAATTTACTACTACAAGACCTATGACAATCATCAAATCACAGCCGTTGATCTGCACCGCGAAGATCTTGATCGTGCAGCACTCATCTGCTATCCGCTCATCACTGCCGAGTCATTCCGGATGCAAAACTGACCGGATCTTTGCACGGGCAGATACTTCAACACCATGAAACGCCGGGATTTCTCCAAGGAGGAACCCCGGCGTTTTGACCGCCATTTCCCGCCAAAACTTTTCGTAACTTCGGTCTTGATTTTCTTTCGCGAATTCGGTATAATATAGTTAGTCAAAACTAACTTAAGAAAAACGCATAGACCGCCGTCCTGCCCGGCATACTAACCACACCTGCCTTATCCATTGCGCAGACTGTGTTCCGGCACACCCCGGTCGCCGCGTTTATTATTTCCGCCAAAAGTTAGCCAACCCTAACCTTGTTCCGCCACATCAAGCAGATTCAGGAGGATATTTCATGTCAGAAGAACTGCTCGTACAGCAATGCTCTCCCACCCTGGCCGGCTTAAAAACCGGCAGCCTCTTTTCCTGCTCTTTTCAAACGCGGCAGGAGCTGCAGGACTGTCTTCGCAGTTGGAATCAATCCCTGGGCAAAAAAGGATTGCGTGTCATATTGCTGCGGGTTCAAAACTCCCGCGCACTGATTTATGTCTTCCGCCCTTCGCAGCTTTCACGCGACCTGCGCAATGCCGACACCAGCGCCTTACTCTCTGCACGCGGCTATACCTGCGATTCTTCAGAAGGCTGCATTCGGCATTTAATTCACCGGTTGAATCACAACGAAGAGTTTCCGCACGAGATTGGCCTGTTCCTCGGTTACCCGCCGGAGGATGTCTCCGGATTTATTGAAAACCCGATCAGCGGCTATAAGTGTGTCGGCTGCTGGAAGGTCTACGGCGACGCCGACGCCGCTCAGGCACGATTCTCTCAATTCAAAACCTGTACTGCCGCCTACTGCGCGCGGCTTGCAGATGGCCAGTCCATCGAGCAGCTCGCCGTTGCAGATTGAGTGTTAAAAATTTCAAACAGAAAGGTTGTTTTTTATTATGAGTAAACTTGCAATCGTCTATTGGAGCGGAACCGGCAACACGGAAGCCATGGCGCAGGCTGTTGCTGCCGGTGCAAAAGAAGCCGGCGCAGAAGTCACCGTGCTGACCGCCTCCGAGTTTGGTCCGGAACAGATCGGTACGTACAATGCCATCGCATTTGGCTGCCCGTCTATGGGCGCAGAGTCGCTGGAGGATTCGGAGTTTGAGCCGATGTTCTCCGCGTGCACCCCGAGTCTGAGCGGAAAGCGTCTCGGCCTGTTTGGCTCTTATGGCTGGGGCTGTGGCGATTGGATGGCAGACTGGAAGCAGACCTGCATCTCGGCAGGCGCTGTTTTGGCCGCCGAACCTGTCATCTGCTGCGGTGCTCCCGATGGTGATGCCGAGGCATCCTGCCGAACGCTCGGCAGCGCACTGGCATAATACAAGATCAGCGCGAACGGATTTTTCCGTTCGCGCTGTTTTTTGTTCTGCCCCATTACACCGGACTGAATGCGATGTTTCCCCTTTACAGAAACTTGCGGATGTCCAGAGCAAGCCGTTCTTCCAGATTGATCAGCCGCTTTGCAATGTCTTTCGACACCTCATCCGCCGCCTCATACTCATTCAAATACTGATTGAGTGACTTGACGCCCATATTGCAGCCGTCTGTCATCAGATCGGCAATGGTTTGGTCGGACTCGTCCATTCCCAGTTTCACCGTGGTTTTCATCCAGGACATCCCCTTGGCAATCGGATTCGGGTTTTTCCCATCATCATGGTACTTATCCAACAATTTCTGAATCTCGTCGCTGAGCTTTTCGTGCTCTTTTTTGCAGTCCGACAGATATTGTCTGAGCGCATCGCTGTCTGTGCGGTCAAGAACGTCGTCGATGGAAGCGACCCCCATTTTCACGCCTGCGTCACATTCCCGCAGCAGTCTGATCGTATCGTGTTCGATCACAGAGAATTCACCCCCCTTTGGTAGGATGGATTTAGTCTGCACAGTTTCCCTCTTTTTATTTTTCGGTCAGACTGTATCCTGCGAGATCACAACAGGCCTGCCGCTTTTGGAGCGTACAGGCCTGTTGTTTCAGGTTATGTCAACTATTTGCCGTTAGTCTATCCGTCTGCGCAGCTGTTCCGGGTTGTCTGCATATGCCAGCGCAGTCTCTTTTGTAATTCGTCCTGCGCGGTACAGCTCGAAAACAGACTGGTCCATTGCCACCATACCGTCGCTGCCGCCGGAGGCAATGGCCGCAGCGATCTGATGGGTCTTGCTGTCGCGGATCATACTGCGGATTGCATTGGTCACCTGCATGATTTCAAACGCCGGAACCAGACCGCCGTCGACATCCGGCAGCAGCTGCTGGGAAACAACCGTGCGCAGCACAGCACTGAGCTGGATGCGAATTTGCTGCTGCTGATCAGACGGAAATGTGTCAACAATGCGGTCGATGGTGTTGACCGCACCTCTGGTGTGCAGCGTGCCCAGCAGCAAGTGGCCGGTCTCAGCCGCCGTCATAGCGGTTCGAATGGTCTCCAAATCACGCATCTCACCCAGCTGAATTACATCGGGCGCCTGCCGCAGACATGCACGCAGTGCCGAAAGGCAATCTGCCGTGTCCACTGCGATCTCACGCTGGCTGACGATGCTTTTCTGGTTACGGTGCAGAAACTCGATCGGATCCTCCAGCGTAATAATATGGCATGACCTCCGGCTGTTGATCCGATCTACCAGACACGCCAGCGTGGTCGACTTTCCGCTGCCGGCCGTACCGGTAACGAGGACCATACCATCGGTCTCCTCTGCCAGATCCATGACCCGCTCCGGGATCTGCAGTGCGCGCCAGTCCGGAATGGTGAATGCCACCACTCGAATAACCGCTGCGTAGGACCCTCGCTGCTTATACGCATTGACGCGAAACCGCGCCAGTCCAGCCACGGAAAACGAAAAATCATCATCCCCGCTTTTTTTAAAATCGTCCATTGAACGATTGGCCATGGCGTAGATTTCTGCAATCAACGCCTCACCCTGCGAGGGCATGATCTTCTCCTCTTCAACCGCACACAGATGTCCGTCCAGCTTTAAACTTGCCGGTGCACCGGGCACGATAAACAGGTCAGACGCCCCATCGCCGACGGCGCGGGTCAAATAATCCATCAAAGTCACAGGCACTTCCTCCTTGCCGCTGCGATCATTCCATCGTCCCATCCCAAACCAGCAGTTCTTCCTCCGCCTGCCAGTCTGCAGTGGATACCGCCTGCCAGCGTAAAATCTCATAGACCGAGCCGTCCACAGCCACTTCAACCAGTAACGTCTGCGTGTCCGATATTCGGCAGGCATAGGCATAAACACCATTCGTTTCCGTCACACCCGTTGGGATTTCTCCGGCGCGCAGGCGCGCGAGAATTTCTTCAGCCTGCGCGTCCGCCCGGTAATACGCCTCTACAGATGCCGCGGATTGCTCACTCAAGCGCCGGTCCGCCATGACCGTTGAGACGGACAAGAGCGCAAATACCGTCAGGCACAGCACAGCGAAGATGACCAGCAATGTGCTGGCACCCACCAACGGCGGTGCGGATTGTTTTTTACGGTTCATACCGCTGCACCTCCTGCCATGCCGTATTGAGCAAGACCAGATTCTTTTCGCCGTCCCACACGCTCACGAGCGCCGCACCCAGAAGGGGCAGCTGCGTCTCCGTCTGTTCCACGCGCACCAGATAGCGGTCCTGCACAGTGTTCATGTTCCATTGTTCATCATATTGGATCGTCCATACACCGCCGTCACAGCAGCCGCCATAGAGATCGGCCGCAGCCTCCATATCTCCGCCGCAGCTTTTCAGCGCCTCTGCGGCACTCTGCGCCGCCATCATTGCGCGGTCGCGTGCAGCACTGCTGTCAGATGCCGCATCTGCCCAAGAAAAAGCCCGCAGACAAAGCGCAGCAGCCAGTGCAAAAACCAGCAGCATCACTGCCTGCTCAATCAGCACAAGAGGAGCTTTGCTTCTCATAGGCCATCCCCCTCTCTGCCGCGCAGACTCAGAAGTACCGACAGCTGCGTTCCATTCCCATCAACCAATTCGACACGCAGGCAGCTGCCCTCCGCAGTCAGCTTCAACTCCTGAACCGGGAGGATCTTCTCCCCATCCTCGGGCATCAGGCCGGCATCTGCCGCAGTATACAGCTCCATTAGCCATCCGCCGAAGCAATAGATTTGGGTCTGATACTCCGTGCCGTCGATCACTTCCGTGATCTTAAGACTGTCTCCGTCACCGAAGCGACTCAGCGACACTGCTCCCGGCGCAGGCGCTTGCCGAACCTTTGCCGCAACATACTGCACGCATGTCCGGCTGTCATAGACCTTCTGATCCCGCTCGGTCAGACGGCGATACACGCCTGCCCCACTCAGCAGCACCGCCAAAATGCCCACAGCAAATACGCCCAGCACAAGCAGAGCGGCCAGAGCAGATATGGATGGTTGTCTGCTTTGTTTTTTCATCCGGATCCCTTCTCCAATACGGTGATGTCAGGCATCAGATTGTCTGCAAATATCTCATAAAAGACGATGTATTGATCCATGTTGATCTGCACACCGTAATGCTCCGTCAAGTATTCCAGTGTTGGGGGATAAACCCCCTCCGAGGCATAGCAGGCCACAGCAGCGCGGCGCAGAGCCGTCTCCAGCTGCTGCCGTCCCACCTCTGCCCGGCCGCCGCCGAGGTTATTGACCGATACAATAAACCACATCGCCAAAGCAGCAGCTGCCAGCGCCGCAAGAATCCCTGTCAGGATGCGGCGGAATGTACCAAATCTCACTCTCATAGGCCATCACCCGATCGTTGTCATGATCTGCATCAGCGGCAGCATGACCGACAGCAAAATTGCACCCACTGCAACGGTCATGATCACCACCAGCGCCGGCTCGATCTTACCCGTCCTGGCTGCCAGTGCCGCTTCACTTTGCTCCATCCGGTGCAGGGCAATCTGCTCCATTACCGTCTCACCGCTGCCGCCGCGCAGTCCGGTGTCGAGCAGGCGCGTCTCCGCGCCGGACAGCAATCCGGATTCTCGCAGAGCACAAGCCAGAGATGCCCCGCCATCAATCCGGGTCAGGCAGTCGCTGCATCGGTCGTGAAACGCCCCGGCGTTTTCTGACAGGCCCGAGGCCAGTTCAACGGCTGCGCGAGCAGTCAGACCGCTGTTTAATCCCATCGACAGCGCCTGCGCGAACCGCGCCGTGTTGATCTGCCGCAGGATTCCCCGATCCGACCTGGCTTTGTGCCACCGGCCAAGCAGGTTCTCCCGCAGCGCAGGCGATGCCGTCAGAACTGCCAAAAGCACCGCAATCAATCCCAAAAGCACACACAGTCCCGGCAGGATCGTTCGCAGGCTGCGGCCCAGCGTCAGCAGCCCGCCTGCTACGCCGCTCAGTCCGCTGCCCAACTGTGCATACACATCGTTGAACACGGGCAGTACCCACACAAGGAGCACCACAACCACCGCCAAAAGCACCACCAGCAGCACCGCAGGATACAGCATTGCCTCTTTCTGGCTGCGGTCAATGCGCGCACGGGCCTCATAATACCGTCCCAGCGCAAGCAGCGCCTCCTCGGTTTTTCCCACCTGTTCCCCCACGTCGATCAAACCGCCGACATAGCCCGGGAAGCAGCGGGTCTCCCGCAGCACCTGCGCCAACGATGCGCCGTCGTCCGCCCGCCGGGACATGGCAGTCAGCAGACCCTTGAGGCCTTCCTCCGGTTCATCTTCCGCCAACAGTGCCAGCGCATCGCCCGCACCGATCCCGGCGTGGTACAAATTGGCCAACGCCAGGCACAGCGTGCCGATCTCTTCTTTTGTGGGTTTCCACTGTTTTTTCATATGTACCTCCCGAGGTGGGATCGCGCTGATCAATAGAAATACTTTGCCGAATAATTCGTTCCATCGCCGATGTATTCCATTATGGCGCTGCTGCTCTTGCCGGACGATGCGAACGTCGGATCCATCCGCTGCCAGCTCGAGCCGTTGAACCAGATGACGCCATCGACCCATCCGCTGCCTTCCACCCATACACTGATCCAGGCGTGATAGGCTGTTCCGGCATAGCCTACCACCAGCTTACATGGCACCTGCTGGCTGCGCAGCATGCCGGCCATCAGCGCGGCATAGTCAAAGCAGATGCCGCTCTTTTTTTCCAGCACGGTATCAAGCACAGGCAGATAACCGCTCCGAACCGTGGCCGCCAGTTCCTTATCATAGGTCATGGTTTTTACCACATAATCATAGATAGCCTCCACCTTTTTCAGCGGATCTGAGATTCCCTCGGTCAGTTCCGCTGCCTTGGCTACCGTGTTGGGGGCAGCATCGTAATTCACATACTGGTTGGAGTGGAGGAATGGCGCAAACTCATCGGCCAGTGTCACCGCGACCGACTGTGACAGCACAGCCGCATAGCGGGAACCGGATGTGTTGCGATACACCGTGATCTGATACTCCCCGTTGCCGTCGGACAGTGGGAACGCGGCCCATTGCTGAGCAGGCAGGTTATAGGTGTAGGTCGTCGTCGGCCCTTTCACCTGCACCTTCAGCCGCTGTGTGGTCTCCGCCGTGTACTGCACCATCACATAGCCGTCACGCGTATTGGAATAGTCAATGACTGCATTGCTGTTTCTCTTGATCAAAGTTCCGGACGGTTCGGCGCTCACCTGATTGGATAGTGCCGCCGGCGTTTCTGCCAACGCCACGGCTTCTTCCTCCAGGATCACGCCCTCCATAGGTGTCACATCCACCACCGCCATCTCCACAGATGAATCCGGAAGTGTGCGTTCGCCGGAACAGCCGGCTGCGATACCGGCAAACAGTGCCGTCAGCAGTACGAGAGCAACCAATCGTGTGCGTTCATGTTCAAACATTCAGACCACCTCATCCATTCTATCTTGTCTTGCCCCGATTGCCGGCGTGTTCTGCCGGAAACTTTTTGCGGGGGTCTATTGAAAAAATAAAAAAATCCAATTATTATGAGTACAGAAATCATTACCGACAGGAGGGATCGCTGATGCCGGATCACATCTATGTCCATATGCTTGGCAGTTTTTCCATCCAGTATGGTGAGCATACTCTCGATGACCAAAACAACCGGATGCGCAAGGTCTGGCTTCTGCTGGCTTATCTGATCTACAACCGGAGCCGCCGTATTACGCACGATCAATACCTGTCTCTGCTTCAGGGGGCAGGCGGTGAGGATTCCGCCGATCCCAACGGCAAGCTCAAAGCCATGCTCTACCGAGCCAGAACGATGCTCAACCAGCTCAAAGAGTCTGCCGGTCACGACTGGATCATTCGCAAAAACGGGACTTACGCATGGAATACCGAGATCCCGCTGACGCTGGACATTGAAGAGTTTGAATCGCTGTGTAAAGCTGCCGCCGTCTCCGAAATAGAAGACGACCGGTTGGAGCTGTATCAGCAGGCCCTGGCTCTCTACCGCGGCGACTTCCTGCCGAAGCTGAATATGGAGCCCTGGGTCATGCCCATCAACACCTATTACCACCAGATGTATCTCGATGCGGTCGATCAGGTGCTTTCCCTTCTGCAATCCAGAAAACAATGGGCCGTTGCTGCAGCGATCTGCGAAAAGGCACTGCAGATCGAGCCGTACTCTGAGGCGCTCTACCAGCATCTGATGCGCTGCCAGACTGCGCTGGGCAACCGCGCTGCCGCGCTGCGGACTTACGAAGAAATGAGCGAACTTCTCTTCGCCACATTTGGCGTTATGCCCTCGGACGAAAGCCGGGCGCTTTATCGTGAGGCCACCCGGGAAGACGGCAGTGTCACCGTTCCTGTCGGTGCTGTACGCGACCGGCTTCGGGAGTCGCCGGATACCACCGGCGCAATGTACTGTGAATACGACTTCTTCAAAATGCTTTATCAGCTGCAGGCCCGGTCTCTGGTACGCAGCGGCGACATCGTTCATATCGCGCTGTTTTCTCTCCACGGGCAGGATCAAAAGGAGCTGGCCCGCCGCAGCCTCGACCGCGCCATGGACAATCTGCAGGAGCTGCTTTTAAGCAATCTGCGCCAGGGCGATGTGGTCACCCGGTGCAGCATTTCTCAGCTGATCGTCATGCTGCCTCAGGCCAACTACGAAAACAGCTGTGCCGTCTGCCAACGGATTCTGAAGGCGTTCACCCGGAAGTACCCTCATTCTCCGGCAGATATTCACTACAGTGTGCAGCCGCTTGAGCCGAAGTTTACTCCCAAGCCGTCCGATCCAACCTGAATTCAACCCGAGCCGGAGCATGTCTCCGGCTCTTTTTTATCGGCTCATCTGGAAAATTCGCCTGTCAGAATCGCCTGAACAACCCAGCGAGTCTCATAAGTTCCGATGCCCATACAGGTTGAAAGCGTCAAAATACGATCGTCCACCGTCGGAATGAGATCACTCTCAATCACCGAGCTTTCCAGATAAAAGTCCAGAGCACTCTGCTTTCTTGCATCATCCTCAAAGATCAGACGATACGTGTCGCTGACCACCGGCGCCTCATAGGCGGCAAACACCTCATAGCGAGCCACCTGCTCGTCGGTAACAATATAGATCAGCGGATGCGCATCGCTGTATTCCTGCGATTCATATTCACGCAGCGATCCGAACATGTGCTCAGTTCGCATATTATGGCCGTAGATCAGTGTGTTGAAATCACTGAAGTCATGGCTGTTTCTGCATTCCATGAAAATGCTTCCAAAGCGGTTGTCCGTGCCGTCCCACGCCCGGTTCAGATATTCCTGGTTATCACGCGCCCGCATCAAAGGATAGTCGATGGGGGTATCCGGGATATAGATCCACCCCAGCACATCCTCATTGGTCTGCCGCAGTATTTCCAGATCCAGTTCCAGCAGGAATGCTGCCGTTTCCTCAATGACCGGCTCTTCAATGACCGGTTCCGGAATCAACGGTACCGGCTCTTGCCGCAATTCTGTTTCTTCCGGCAGCAATTCCTCCTGCTCTTCCGGCACAGCATTGGACTCTATCGTCGAAACAGCAACGGGTTCTGTTGTCATCTGCAGGACCGTACGCTGAACCGCCGTATAAGTTTGTTCCGCGGCCCGATTGTCATAGACCAGCTGCAGGATCACAGCGCTGCTGAGCAAAAAAACTGTTATCAAAAGCAAATATATGGAATGACGCAGTCTTCGTTTCATCTGTATCCCCCTCCTGCGTATGGTTTCGCTTTTACAGTTTTACCTTACCACAGCGCGGTAACAGATTGGGTTATATTTCCCTCACATCCGTTCAAAATGCCGACCTTTCTATCAATTGCGGCCCCGCGAGACCATCGCGGGGCCGCTTCCTTTGTATTGGTCAGTCAATGCACTCGAGCATACCGTACGCTACCAGCTTATCGTAGTTCTTATAGTACAGGTAATATCCGCCGATGTTGTGCTGCACATCGTCAATACGGATACGATATCCATCATGGCGCACCATGAATGTATTGAGAACACGCTGCGGGTTCGCCATATACATGGCATACTCCGGGAAGAAATAGCCATTGAGCATCCGATCGGCACGGGTGTAAATGGTCTTCAGGAACATTTCCTGATCGAAATCCCCGGTATCCATTCCCTGCTCAACCATGCGATCATACAGCTCGAAAGTCGCCATCAGCATTTCCAGATAGGTGTGATAGGTGGTGTCCCGCTCATAAATCTCCTGCAGATTCACCTGTGCGTTGTGCAGTGCAAACGCATAATAGTCCTCACGATCGGTGATATGCTTCGTAATCTCGTTCATGGTGTAGGCCACCCAGTGATCCTTATACTGGGCATAATCCGCTGCGATGAAGTGATCCACAGCGCTGCAGGCTGCATCCAGCCACACCGTCTCTCCGGTCAGGCTGTACAGGCGGCAGAGCGCAAAGGTGGCCTCGCCGTCATAGTACACCGTGCGAAACTCCTCTTTCCGGGAGAAGTCCCCGCTGAGAACATGCCAGTATTCCCCTGTCTTCTGGTCGAGCATTGTCAGGATACCATTCCCCAGCTTACGGCAAATTTCGGCGTATCTGTCGCTTTCGAACACATCCATGTATTCGGTCATGGCGATTACGGCCACGCCACAGCCGCCCAATTTGATCTCGTCATCCTTCTGTTCATAGAGATATGCCGTATCATCATCCGCGTAGATGACCTGCGTGAGCATATACTCGATGGTGCTGTCGATCAGCCCGGCCAGTTCTTCGCTTGGCTCCATCCGGTAACGGCAGACCAGCGACCAGATGGTACTGGCATGGCGCACAATGTTATAGTTCTCAATGTCATTATCAAACCGGGGATACATGCCATAAACAAACGTACCGTCCTCCTGCACCTGATCCATCAGGAACTGCGAAGCACTGTAAATCAAGCCCTGCACATAGTCTGCATCCAGAGCCTCCACCTGACGGCGTCCATAGTCCAGGCCGTCGCTGTCGAGCTCATAAACAGAGTTGGTCTCGTCGCAGAGCCATCCGTAGCACTGGAACAGGATATATTCCTCCGGAAGCACCTCCATCTGCTCCCGCCCCGCCTTCTTCAGGTAGGTGTTCAGATAGGAGAGGTCCACTCCGCCCGCGTCATACTCGTAGATCTTAGCGCCGTTGAGTTCTGCTTCGAGGAGCGCCGTCTCATAGGTTTCGTCAAAGCTCAGGCCATAGCGAAAAAACTCGTGGCGGGATGCATATACCGCTTTGTCCAGCGACTGCGCATCCATCACCTCAGAGCTGAATACCACATCCGCTTTGACCCACTGCGCCGAAAGGCCACTTCGTTTGAGCGAAGCGCGCGCTGCACTGTCCGCTGCGTCCCATGCAGCGTCGAGGTCTTTGCCCGTTCCGGTGAACACACTGGCGCGCTGCGTCGTATCACAAACAGAGATCATCACCACATGACCGACGTCTCCGGCAGGATGGTCGCCCAGCGCGTTCTGAAGTTCCTCGGTCACAATCTGCTCGCGAAGCAGTTTCATCTTCTCGCTGTATGTATTCAGTTCGGGGGATTCGCTGCCGCAGGCAGTCAAACCTACCAGCAGAACCAGATACAATGCCATCACGATTCCCCGCCGGCCGTTTTTCCTCTTCGTACGCTCTCTCTTCATAACCGTTCACGCTCCTCTGTCGCCATGTCTTCCTGATTCTGATGACACTATATCAGCAGACAGTAACCGGAACGGTGATATTTTGAATAATATGATTCATAAAGTTACTTTTTACGCAAAAAACGGGGTCCGTTTCCGGACCCCGAATTGATTCTACGGTATGTGATTTATGCTTTCGACCGCCCTGGTCTTTATTCCTCATCTTTACGCTTCTTGCCGGTCAGAGCCAGGCCAGCCAGGCCGCCGCCAGAAAGAATCGCCATGATGTAATATGCCACGGTAGTATTGCCCGTTACAGGAACATCTGCCAGAGGCACGTCATCGTCAAACAGTTCGAAGTCCCAGTCACTGTCCGCATCCGCATCGGCGTCAGCGTCGGCATCCGCGTCGGCATCCGCGTCAGCATCCGCGTCGGCATCAGCATCCGCATCGGCGTCAGCATCCGCATCGGCGTCAGCATCGGCATCGGCATCCGCATCGGCGTCAGCATCCGCGTCGGCATCAGCATCCGCATCGGCGTCAGCATCCGCATCGGCGTCAGCATCGGCATCGGCATCCGCATCGGCGTCAGCATCCGCGTCGGCATCAGCATCCGCATCGGCGTCAGCATCCGCATCGGCGTCAGCATCGGCATCGGCATCCG
>CAZUKJ010000018.1:0-15609 GCA_964620855.1 uncultured Oscillospiraceae bacterium | reverse complement strand
TTCCTTGTTGGCGATGCCAACGAGTTCGAGCATTTCCAGAGTACGGGCTTTGACATCGGCCTTCGACATTTCCGGGTTGTGCAGCTTGATGACTTCATCAACCTGCTTGCCAATCTTGAAGACCGGGTTCAGGCTGGTCATCGGCTCCTGGAAGATCATCGAGATCTTGTTGCCGCGGATGTTCTGCATGACGGAAGTCGGCGTTTTGACGACGTTGTAAGCAACACCGTCACCCATATTGACACGGATTTCTCCGCCAACAGTCTGGCCCTGCGGACGCTGCAGCAGCTGCATAAGCGACAGGGAAGTGACGCTCTTGCCGCAGCCGGACTCGCCGACAACGCCGACCGTGGTGCTCTTGGGGATGTTGAAGCTGATGCCGTCAACAGATTTGACCGTGCCGACATCGGTGAAGAAGTAGCTGCAGACATTGTCGAATTCGACGACATTGTTTTCGTCTTTCATCTTGGTGACGTACAGCGATTCATCCTTTTCGGCATTGGTGCGCTGTTTTTCCAGCCGTTTGGTCAGGCGGCGGTTAAACTTGGAAATGCGCGCAGATTCCTTGCTGGAAATATAAGAGTCACTCTTTTTCTTCTTGCTCATCGTTTAACCACCTCCTTACTGTTTCATCTTCGGATCGAACGCATCACGCAGGCCGTCGCCGACGAAGTTGAACGCGATAACCGTCAAACAGATGAGACAGCCGATCGGGATCCAAATGTAGGCATAGCGGACAAGGTTTTCGTTCGACGAAGTGATCGAGTTGATCATCGTGCCCCAGGTGGCCAGCGGGTGCTTGACGCCAAGGCCAAGGAAGGACAGTGTCGACTCAGTGATGATAACGCTGCCAAGGCCCATCGTCGCGTTGACGATCAGCTGAGGCATGACGTTCGGGATCAGATGACGGAAGATACGGCGGGAGACCGAGATACCGGTTGCTTCAGTCGCCGTCATGAATTCCTGCTCACGCAGGGAGAGAATCTGGCCGCGGACGAGACGGGCAATGCCGGCCCAGCCGAGGAAGCCCAGAACGGCCATCATCCAGATCAGGCGCATGTACGAGCTCAGACGCATATTGTCAAAGAACGCGCCGAGGATGATCAGGATCGGCATCGACGGAATGCAGTAGAACACGTCGACCATTCGCATGATCAGTGTGTCAACCCATTTGCCGAAGTAGCCTGCAATACCGCCGAGGATAACGCCGAGGAAGCACTCGAGGATAACGACGACGAAGCCGACCATCAGGGAGATACGGCCGCCGTACATCATACGGGCAAGAACATCCATGCCGTCAGCGTCCGTGCCGAAAATGTGCGCGGAGGAAGACGGCGCGTAAATGTCGATCAGATGCGTGAGCTGATCGCAGGTCAGAACATACTGACCGGTTTTGCGTGTGACGGTGATGTCGGTGTCGATGGTAACGGTATTGCCGTTCTCGTCGACCATTTCAGCACCGGTCTCATCGAGTTCCGGAAGAGCATAAACGAAGCTGCCCTCCTGAACACCGGCTTCTTCCATTTCGGTAATGACATTGGAAACAACAGCCTTAAACTCGACCGGCAGGCTGTCTTCACCGCTGTAGCGACGGACGGAGAAATCGCTCAGAAGAGCAATCGGCTCAGAAGCGCCGTTTGCATAGAGCATAAAGGTCTCGTCGTCGAGAACGGTGGTGTAGCCGGTGCCTTCCGTCTCAGAAACGCCGTCGCCATAGAGCGCCATCAGAATATTGGCCTTGGCGTCATCGCTCAGAGAGGTTGTTGTGTCGTACATGTCAAAGACAAGGGTAGAGCAGACAATAGCAGGCTGTGCGGAGACGATCTGATAGACCGTCGAACCATCGGCAGACTCCTTAACGACAAAGGTGCTGCCGTCGCAGGAGAAGGAATTGCCCTCGCGCGATTCGTACGCTGCTTCAAAGTCGCCGGACGGTGTGCCGTTGGGGTAGGCGAAACCATCACCGGCGCCGCGAACAACATCGTAGGTGTTTTTGACAGTGCCTGCGGTGACAGTGTAGTCAGCGCCGTCATAGCTGAAGGTCTCGGTGCCGCGTGTGATGGCAGTATCAACCGCTGTGATAAAATCGGCATCAAGTGTTTCGCCAAGATAGGTCATCTCGCCGAACATCTTGTTGTAAGAGCCGATCGCCTCGGAAAAACCGAGAGTCGCAGCGACCTTGGTTTGTGCAGGGCTGATGGTATAGACGAATTCGCCAAGCATCTCGACCACATAGGCGGAACCGTCATCGGTGAACTCCAGATGAACCGTCTCACCGGCAGATTCCATCGAATTGATCATGGATGTGGCCTTGTTACTGACGGACTTTTCGACCGTCAGAGAGCTGTCGTAAACGAAGTTGGTGTATTCGGTACGCTGGGTCGCAGATGCATAGTTGACCGTCAGATAGTCGAACTTGTAAAAGATCTCAGTCTGGCCGTACGGGTAGAGCAGCGGGCCAACGAACGAAAACAGGAACATGAAGATAAGGATGCAGCTGCCGACGATGGCAAGCTTGTTGCGCATAAAGCGTTTGAAAACAAGCTGGCCGGGGCTCAATACCTTAACGCGCTGTGTATCGTCGAGGTGCATCGGCTCATCAGCGGATGAAACCTTGGAAGCGGCTTCTGCGGCTTCGCGAGCCTTCAGGACTTCATTGAAGTTCTTCTTTTCCATACAGCACCTCCTTAATTGACGCGCACGCGCGGGTCGACGACCGCATACAGGATGTCTGCGATCAGGTTACCCACGAGGGTCAGAATTGCGCTAAAGGCAAGATAGAACATGGTGAACGGGATGTCGCCATTGATCATCGAGTGATAGGAGACATAGCCGATACCACCAAGATTGAAGAGCGTCTCGGTGATCAGCGCGCCAGAGAACAGGCTCGGGAGAGTGCCGCCGAGAATCGTAACGATCGGAATCAGAGTGTTTCTGAACGCGTGGTAGCCGATAACCTTACGCTCAGAAAGGCCCTTGGCGCGTGCGGTACGGATGTAGTCCGCATTGAGCACTTCAAGGGTATTGGTACGCGTATAGCGCATCAGACCGCCGATGCTGATGATAACAAGCGTCATGCACGGCAGAATGAAGTGTTTGATAGTATCCCAGGTATAAGCCCAGGTGCCCGGCTCAGCCAAAAGACGTGCAGAGTGGATGCCGCCAATATCAAACCACTGAAGCCAGACGGCGAACACCATTTTCAAAAGTGTCGCAACGAAGAAAGTCGGCAGGGAAATACCGACGAGAGAGACGACTGTGACAGTATAATCTGTCAGCGAATACTGCTTTTTTGCAGCGATAACGCCCAAGGGAATCGCAATAATGATTTCCAGGAAGTACGCAACGGCGCCCAGAGCAAAGCTGTACCAGATGACATCGACAAACTTTTCGGTAACCGGAACGGTCCAATACCAGCTGTCGCCAAAGTCACCCTTGATTGCAGACTTTGCCCAGGTAAAGAAGCCCCGCACAACACCCTTGTCCATGCCATATTGCGCATTCAATTCTGCTAGCCATTCTGCTGCACTTTTTGAGCCCGGCTTCATTGCAAGCTCACGTGCAGTCTTTTCCATGTAACTTGTCGGAAGTGAATACATCAACGTATAGATGATAAACATGACGAAGAACAGGATCAGCAGTGCAAGCAGGATTCGTTTAACCAGGAATTTTGCCATGTGATCACCACCGTATCAGGATTAAAAGGCCGCCGCCGAAGCGAAACAACGGCGGCGGCCTTTGCTTTAGTTGCCAGAGTGAGCATTACATCTGGCTGAATTCAGGACTTGGATTCCGGATTAGTTCAGCTCGAGCAGCTCGATGTCGTTCATCCAACCCCAGAAGGTGGTGATGTCCGGCGTGACAGTATCAATGTTGACGCGCTCAGAGGAGAAGATGACAACGTTCTGACGCTGATAGGTCGGGACTTCGCAAGCCCAGTCAAGGATGATGTCGAGGCACTCCTTGTAGGTGGTCTTACGGAAGGTCTGATCAGCGGAAGTACGGGCATCCATAATCAGCTCGTCGAGAGTGGAATCGGAGATGTGGTAGTGGTTGGAGTCGGTGCCGCCCAGACCCGGGACGTTGGTGCTGTGGTAGATCTGGTACATATCCGGGTCGACAGTGGCGCCCCAGGCAGCAGCCCACATGGCGCAGGTGCCGGCGTCGAGAGCATCCCACAGAGTGGAGGAGTTGGACAGGTCAGTGATCTGCAGGTCGATGCCGATGTTAGCCAGAGCGGCGGAAGCAGCGGTAACGATGCCGAAGGACGGGTGATCGCCAACGCCGTCAGCCGGGATCTGGAACTCGTAGGAGAGGGAAGCGCCTTCCGGAGCAGCGGTGAACTTGCCGGCGGCCTCATCCCAAGTGTAACCGGCGGCCTTCAGGAAGCCGACAGCAGCCTCGAGAGCAGCAGCGTAGCGCTCTTCCTCGGTCATGGAGTCGGTGTAGATCTGGTTGCCGTCAACGTCGGTGGAGTAGGCAATCTCGTAGCCCTCATCGGCCGGACGCGGGGCAGCCCAGGAGGTGTTGGAGATCGGGTACTGGATGACGGAGGCACGCTCGCCGTAGTAGGAGTCGATAACGGTGTCACGGTAGACGGAGAACATGGTGGCAAACGCCTTGCGGAGGTTCTTGGAGGCCTCGCTGCCGGAGTCACCGCCGACGGAGACGACGTCGGCCTGGATGCCGATGTAGCCGTAGCCGAGGTTGTCAACAGCAGTGGTGGTGATGACCGGACCGGTCATCTCGCCGCCGTTCTGCTCCTTGATGGTGTTGACGACGGACTCGGAAATGGACGGATCGGAGATATCAAAGGTGCCGGAGTAAACGCCGGTAGTCTTGTCGGCGTCAGCGCACTCCTGCCAACGCATGTAGGTGATCTTCGGGCAGCCGAGGAAGTAGTTCTCGTTGGCCTCGAAGTAAACGATGCCGTCGGTGTACTCAACGAACTTGTACGGGCCGGCGCCGAGCGGAGTGGTGGTCTTGGCCTTGACGCCAGACAGGTCGCCCTTGTTGAAGCCGAACATGTTGTTCTCGTAGTCGTACAGGGAAACGTCGCCGTAGTAGTGGAGCGGAGCGACGGTGATGCCGAGCTGGTAGATCGCAACGGCGTCGAAGGAAGTCATATGGACGCGGAGGGAGTAATCGCCGGTCTTGATGATGCCGGAGATGTTCGCAGCGGAGTCACCGGTCTTGACGGAAGCAGTCAGTTCCGGGTTGGTCTCGAGCAGGGTATCACCAATGAAGGTGGTGATGGAGGTGCCGGCAGACTCGTAGTTGATGCCGGAGTCGGACAGATCATAGCCGTAGGCGGCGAGGATCAGGTTCCAGTAGTCCTCGGCGGTCGGATACTGACCGGCAGCGAGGTCATAGGAAGTGCCGAAAGCGTCGTAGAACAGGCCGTCCTCGCCAACGCCGGCGGCAAAGCCCCAAGCCCACATGCCGAGAGCAACCTGCAGGCCTTCGGTGGCAGCAACTTCCTCAGCCGGGAAGCCGGTGGCGTACTCGCCATAGGCATCGATGTAAGCGGTGCAGTAATCAACGATCTCCTGAGCAAACTTGGTGCCGGCGACGGTGAAGGCAGCCTCGAAGGCGGCGACATCGTCAGCGGTGTAGTACTCGGACTCGGTGTTGCCCTCAGCAAGACCGTTGAAGATCAGCTGCCAGACCGGGGTCATGCCGGCGCGATACTCGCTGACACCCTCGATCGGCTGAGCGTACAGCGTGGAGCTGCCGTCATAAGCCGGGTCGCAGAGAACGTACATCGAGAAGATGACGTCGTCGATGGTCATCGGAGTGCCGTCGGAGAAGACAACGTCGTCACGGATGGTGATGTCGTAGTCAACAGTGCCGTCAGCGTTCTCGGTGACAACGATGTCAGAGATGCCGGTGTAGGTGTAGTCAACGCCGTTGTAGGAGCGGACTTCGCCTTCGATGCCATTGTAAACGATGGCGCCTTCACGGTCGGTGCCGAGCAGGCCAAGGCTGACGATGGACGCGACGTCCTGGTCGTAAGCGGAGTCAGCAAAGAACGGGCTGAACTTCTGAGAGAAGTTGGAGTAGCCAACGACGAGGGTGTCGCCGCCGGTGTAGCCAGTCTCAGTGGTGTCAGTGCTGTCGGTGGTGTCGGTGGCAGTGTTGTCAGTGGCAGTGTTGTCAGTGACAGTGCTGTCAGTGCTGGTGTTGTCCGAGGTCTCGTCATCGCTGGAGCAGCCGGCGAGAACGCTGAAGATCATCGCCAGAGCCAGGACCAGAGCGAGAAGCTTGGACCATTTTGTGCTTTTCATTATTATCCTCCTAATGAAATATTTTATTCATTCAACAGAACCTCTCTGTTAAACTACAACAATGTACCGGAACGGAAAAGAATTCTCCGTCCCCGTGGGTCAGCCCTCTTCTGTGACCTCGTAGGTTTCGAGATCGCTGCGCCTGCGGAACGCGAGGAACAGGCAGACAGCCTGCACGGCGCAAAGAATAAGGAAAAGGACATCCCAAAGGAGCCGAATATCCTCCGGGGCAACGATCATATAGACCACGGAGGCGATAAGGGTATAACAATTAATAATTAAAGGTATGATCGTACAGATCGGAATGCGGCGCGGGATCGTATCATTCTGCTCACGGGTGTACGGCGGCTTGCGGTAAAGGAAGCCGCATACTGAGGCACCCAAATAACAATACGCAAGGAACGAACAGAAGTAGGGGATGATAACGGCGTAATGTCTCAGGAGCGAGCAGTTGAAAAACAAACTCAGGATAAAACAGGCAATCGCCGGAAATACCGTGCCTGGCAGATAACGCCGCAGCGATGTAAGGCAATCCGGCTCGGCCAGATATGCAAAACGCGGCCCGACGTAAACCGTGATGGTTTTTGGTTTCTTGCCGGGACGGTTCTGGACTTCAAGCCGAAAATCATTTGCGTATTTGCGGTAACTCATAAGCGCTCCCATCTACAATACAGCGATGTAACGAATTAAATTGAAGCGCACAAAATCTGCATTATAGAGAATAGTATATTGCATATTATATTTTGAAAATCACATTCCGTCAACTATACTTTCCCGATTTCTGCAAAAAACCAAAAAATACAATGCAATCCTGCCCGGTTTTCTACATAAAAGAGAAAAATGTACGGCGTTTTCGGACGGAATGGATTTCAAGGATCTTATTTCGTCAGCATTTCAGCAACGCGATAGATATCACCTGCGCCCACGGTCAGGATTACGTCACCCGGGCGGGCCTCGGTGCGAAGAAACTGCGCAACCTCCGGAAGGGTTTCGAAATACTCTGCGTTCTCGATACAATCGGCCACATCCTTGGCGGAAATACCGATCGTATTTTTTTCGCGGGCGGCATAAATCTCAGCCAGTACCGGCAGGTCTGCGGCACGCAGTTCGGCAACAAAATCGTTAAAGAGTGCTTTGGTGCGGGTATAGGTGTGCGGCTGGAATGCACAGATGATGCGGTCGTAGCCGAGTGTCTTGATGGCTTCGAGCGTCATGTGCAGCTCACCGGGGTGATGCGCGTAGTCGTCATAGACATCTGCGCCGTTGCAGGTCCCTTTGAACTGCAGACGGCGGTCCGCACCGGTAAACGCGCCGAGTGCTTCGGAGACCGCGTGGCCGCCGATGCCGAGTGTCCATGCTGCTGCGGCAGCAGCGAGCGCGTTGGCCGCATTGTGCCTGCCAATGACCTTCAGGTCGACGTGGCAGTACAGTTTTTCACCGCAGATGATATCAAACGACGACCAGCCGCGGGAAATATTCTCCGGATGCACAGTGTTGGCTTCATCAAAGCCAAAGGTGATCATCCGGCGATCAAGCCCTTCGAGCGTGTTCATGGTGTTTGCATCGTCGCCGTTTGCGATGACCATGCCAGTGGCAGGGACAAGCTCGGCAAACTGACGGAACGAATGCTTGACATCGTCAAGATCTTTAAAGAAGTCGAGATGGTCGGCTTCAACATTTAAAATAAGAGCAAGCGTGGGATAGAAGTTCAGGAAGGAGTTGCAGTATTCGCAGCTCTCCATCACGATCGTGTCACCGTTGCCGACACGGTGGCCCGCACCCAGAAGCGGAAGGGAACCGCCGATCATTACCGTCGGGTCAACACCGGCCTGCAGGCAGATATGGGTAATCATCGAGGTGGTCGTGGTCTTGCCGTGCGTACCGGAGACGCACACGGCGTTTTTGTACTCACGCATGATCACGCCCCATGCCTGTGCGCGCTCAAAGACGGGAATGCCTGCGGCTCGCGCGGCAGCAATCTCAGGATTGTCGTTGTGAACGGCCGCTGTGCGGATGATGCAGTCGGCGCCGTCAATGTTTTCGGCGCGATGGCCGATTGCAACCGGGATGCCGTTTTGGACAAGCTCCTCGGTCGATACGGATGAATTCATATCCGAACCGGAGATCGTCAGACCTTTGCCGCGCAGCACAAGGCTCAGAGGACGCATAGAGACGCCGCCGATGCCGATCAGGTGTGCGTGTTTGCCTGCGACGAGATAGGATTCAATTTCATTGGTCTTTCCGGACGACATGAAAATACCCCCAGATGCTTCGTGTTCAGGATCAAGAAAATGGAATTGTCCTGAACCAACAAAAAATTATAGCATATTTTGTGCAATAATACAAGTCTTAACACGATAGATTGTCTGCAAAAACATTGCCAATTAACAGATGGAGGAGAACAGCCGGGCCGTTCTCCTCCGTGTTTGTTATCGAATGAAGTTTGTGGTGCTGGTTCGCTCCGCCTGAGGGGCTGTGACGCCGGCCTGGCGGCCGAGCTCGATGCATTTGAGAAGCCATGCCATGTTGCGGGCAAGATTGCGCATGGTCTGCATGCCCTCGGCATCCTGATTGGCTTCGCCCAAGGCGGAACCGTGAATGTTGTTCCAATAAGTCGAGGACACAATTGGCATCTGCGCAATGGTGAAGTGCTTATTGATCGCATCGAACGAGGCGGTTGTACCGGCGCGTCTGGCAGCAACAACGGCTGCGCCCGGCTTGTGGGCAAAGGCGGACGAGCCGGAGATAAATGCGCGGTCGAGGAAGCTGAGCAGACGACCGCTCGGGTGCGCGTAGTAGACAGGAGAGCCAAAGACAAATCCATCTGCGGTTCTGGCCTTTTCAACAAATTCGTTGAGCTGGTCGTCATCAAAGACGCAGCGGCCGAGTTCGCGGCAGCGGCCGCAGGCAATGCAGTCGCGCACGTTTGCACCGCCGAGCTGTACCAGTTCGGTTTCGATTCCTTCGAGTTCGAGCGTTTTGGCAACCTCGTTGAGTGCGGTCCAGGTGGTCCCGTTGAGTCTGGGGCTGCTGTTGAGCAATAAGACTTTCATGTTGATCCTCCATTTCAATCCATTCTATTAGAAGCGGGGTTATAGCCATATATCATGTACGCAGCGGAATACCATGAATCATCCGCATCATTCCGTCTGATCCAGGAAGATCCGAAATGCAGTCGGCAGTGCAACCTGTTCGGGATTGGTCCATTCCAAAGTCTTGGCAGCGGCATCGCAGGCGATATAGTAGCCTTTCATGCGCCATTGTACATGAGTGAATATATGTGTCATCTGCGTTTCACGGAGCAGGCTGACCGGGTGAAGCCCCCATTGTGCAGCCAGATCCAGTGCCTGCTGCGCATTGATGTGCCCCGGAACATTTGGAAGCTCGTTGAGTCCTGAGAGTAAACCGGTCTCAGGACGCCGACGTACAGCCAGCTTTTTGCCGCAAGTCAGAATCAGTACGCTCAGGTCTTCCTCACGGCGCGGTTTCTTTGGTTTCTTTACAGGATAGTCCTTCTGTGTACTGCTGCGGTTTGCTCTGCAGAAATCGGCGGCCGGACACACGCCGCAGTGCGGTGCGCCATTGGGCACGCAGACAATTGCGCCAAGCTCCATCAATGCCTGTGTAAAACTGCCGCATTTCCCTTCGGGATAGACGGCTCTGAGAGATTGTGTGACCTGCTTTTTCAATCGGGCCGAACTGAGCGGATCGGAGATCTCGCCAATGCGGGTGATCACCCGCAGCACATTGCCATCGACCGCAGGCTCCGGCTGACCGAAGCAGATCGAGCAGATTGCACCGGCGGTGTAGTCGCCGATGCCGGGCAGTGCGCGCACGGCTTCATAGCTGGTGGGGAAAACACCGCCGTGTTCTATCATGATTGCAATGGCTGCGCGCTTCAGGTTGCGCATTCGTGTGTAGTAGCCCAAGCCCTCCCAAAGTTTTTGTAAAACGGCGTCATCGGCTTCTGCCAGCGCAGCGATGTCCGGCAGCGTGCGGAGAAATCGAGTGTAGTAGCTTTTGACTGCTTCAACGCGTGTCTGCTGCAGCATGATCTCAGAGAGCCAGACGTGATATGGATCCCGGTCGGCGCGCCAGGGCAGTTCGCGAGCGTTGGTTTCAAACCAAGGCAAAAGGGCTCCGGGAAGCAGTGTGTAAAAATCGTTTGGTTGTTCCACCGGGCACCTCCGTATCGTAGTAATCTTATTGTACGAAAGACGATGGGGTCTGTCAATGCGCTGCTTTATGAACTCTGTGTAAACATTTGCCCCAGGTCTTTGACTTTCCAGAAGTTAAAATATAGAATAAAATATCGGAAATACGTTTTCAATCATGGGGCTGGAGGAAGGAATATGCCGCATTTTGTTGAATTTGAGAATGTGAAGAAAATCTATACAATGGGTGAAGTGAAGATCGAGGCGCTGCGCGATGTGAGTTTTCACATTGAGCAGGGTGAGGTCTGCGTGATCGTCGGCCCATCCGGCGCCGGAAAAACGACGCTGTTGAACATCCTTGGCGGCATGGATAAGCTGACTGAAGGCCGCGTTCTGCTTGATGGAAAGGAAGTCTCTTCTTACAATAAACGCGAGCTGGCCGGTTATCGACGGTATGATGTTGGTTTTGTGTTCCAGTTCTATAATCTGATCCAGAACCTGACAGCCATCGAGAATGTTGAGCTTGCGACACAGATCTGCCGTGACCCGCTTGATCCGCTGGAAGTGCTCGAACATGTCGGGCTCAAAGAGCGTGCGCTGAATTTCCCGTCGCAGCTTTCCGGCGGTGAGCAGCAGCGTGTTGCCATTGCACGGGCGCTGGCAAAAAATCCGAAGCTGCTGCTGTGCGATGAGCCGACCGGCGCACTCGACTATGTCACCGGCAAGGCAATTTTGAAGCTGCTGCAGGATACGAGCCGTCAGACCGGCATGACTGTCGTCATCATCACGCACAACAGTGCGCTGACCGCAATGGCCGACCGCGTGATCAAGGTCAAAAATGGTACGATTGCTGATATGTATACCAACGAGACGGTGGTACCCGTTGAAGAGATTGAGTGGTGATCCGATGCTGTTGAAATCTACTTTGCGCCAGATTCGCAGCAGCCTTGGCCGCTATCTGGCGATTCTGGCGATCATCGCGCTTGGTGTCGGTATGTTCAGCGGCCTTCGCGTCGCGAAATCTTCCATGTTGAAAACAGCGGATGAGTATATCGAGGAATTGAATCTGTACGATTTCCGGCTGGTCAGCACGCTGGGCCTGACGCAGGAGGATGTGGAAGCGTTTTCTGGGCTTGATGGCGTGGAGCACGCCGTCGGCTCGGTCAGCATTGATGTGCTCTACCGCACGCAGAGTGACACGGATGAAGCACTTCACATCCATTCCCTGCACGATCAGATCAACGGTCTGGATTTGCAGGCCGGCCGTCTGCCGCAGGCTGCCGACGAGTGCGTTGTCGATGCGCTTGCGTTTTCGGAGGATATGATCGGCCAACAGATCGTATTTTCGGACATTAACGACGCAGATACGCTCGACAGCTTTACATATGAGGCATATACGGTTGTCGGCACGGTCAACGCAGTGACGTACACCCACTTCGACCGTGGTGCAACCAGCCTGGCTGACGGCCATGTCAGTGGATTTGTCTATATCCTGCCGGAAGGCTTCTGTACGGATTATTATACTGAGATTTATCTTGACGTCGCAGCCGAGGGCGAGATCTACTCAGAAGAGTACGATGCGAACATTGACGCCATTGAACCGGCTGTGAGTGCGCTTCTGGAAGAGTGCGCGCAGCGCCGTTATGGGGAAATCTATGATGAAGTGGCCGAGGAGATTCTTGACGCGCAGGCGGAACTTGATGATGGCTGGGAAACCTATCGTGTTGAGCGTGCCGATGCGGAAGCGGAGATCGCCGATGCAAAGCAAACGCTGGCCGATGCCCGCGCGGAGCTCGATGACGGCTGGCTGACCTATGATGCCGAACGCGCCGATGCGGAGGCGGAGATCACAGAAGCCAGACAGACGCTGGCCGATGCCAGAGTCGAGCTTGACGACGGATGGGCTGCGCTGGAAGAAGGCAGAGATGAACTGGCACGTCAGGAAGAAGCTGTGACAGAACAGCTTCGCAGCGCGCAAGATGAGCTCAATGTGGCGGCAGAGCAGCTTGAACAGTCTGAGCAGCAGCTTGTTCAGATGCAGCAGCTGCTTGCGAGCGGTACCGGGCTGATGCAGGGGTTGAACGCGGCGCTTGGGACGACCTTTTCGGCGCCGACGGAAATGGTTGCCTTGTTGGTGGCCGGTTCCAATCCCATGCTCAACGCGGCTGCGGAGCAGGCGCTTGCGCAGTCGGGGATGACTGTATCGTCATTTACGGCAGTGTGGCAACAGATGGAGGCTGCGCTCGGAGCACCGCTGTCGGAACCGGTGCTCTCTGCCGTGCAGACGGAGCTGAGTGCTGCCAGAGCGGAATATGAGGCCGGGACGGCGCAGCTGGTGGCGTCGCGTGCAGAAGCAGAGCAGCAGCTGAGTGCGGCCGCACAGCAGCTTGATAATGCAGAGCAGGCACTTGTCGATGGCGAAGCAGAGTATGAAAGCGGACTGCGCGAGCTTGAGACCGCTCAAACGGAAGCTCATGTACAGTTCGCTGACGCGGAGCGGGAACTCAATGAGGCGGAAGCCGAGTATACCGATGGCCTTGCAGATCTGGCAGAGGCGGAGGCGGAGGCAGAAGCGGAATTTGCCGACGCGGAGCAGGAACTGAATGATGCGCAGACGGAGATCGACGATGCATGGGAAGAATTGGCGGAACTGAAGTCTGCAACGACCTACGCACTTACGCGGTCGACGAATATTGGTTACGCCAGTCTGGAAGGTGATTCGTCGATTGTTGAAGGCATTTCCCGCGTATTTCCGCTGTTCTTCTTCCTTGTTGCGGCGCTTGTGTGCGTTACGACAATGACGCGTATGGTGGATGACCAGCGCACACAAAATGGCGTGTTCAAGGCGCTCGGCTTTGGAAACGGTGCGATCATCAGCCAGTATTTCATCTATGCCGGAAGCGCATCGTTCATTGGCTGCCTGATCGGATTTTTGCTGGGCTCGTGGGCACTGCCGAAGGTCTTGTGGGCGGTATATCAGATCATGTATACGATTGCGAGGCCCAATGCTCTGGTGCTCAACTGGGGGCTGTTTGCAGTGCTGACTGCGCTGTATCTTGTGTGTGCACTTGGCGCTACCTGGTTCGTGTGCCGCAGAGATCTTGCGGAAGCACCTGCGGAACTGATCCGTCCGAAAGCTCCTCAGGCAGGCAAACGAATCCTGATTGAACGGGTCAAGTTTATTTGGAAGCATGTGCCGTTTCTGCACAAGGTTTCGATTCGAAACATTCTGCGCTATAAAAAGCGCATGATTATGATGATCCTTGGTATTGGCGGCTGCACCGCGCTGCTGCTGACCGGCTTCGGAATCAGCGACTCGATCAAGAACATTGTTGACTACCAGTACGACGAGATTGAAATTTACGATGCATCGGTGACATTTGTTGACGAGCTGGATGAGCAGACCTGTGAAGC
This sequence comes from uncultured Oscillospiraceae bacterium, assembly GCA_964620855.1. Taxonomy (GTDB): domain Bacteria; phylum Bacillota; class Clostridia; order Oscillospirales; family Oscillospiraceae; genus CAKTOF01. The sequence goes on along the minus strand of CAZUKJ010000018.1, from coordinate 1,754 downwards.
ATTTGAGCAGATTTGTGATGATCGTGTGACGGAGATTGAATATCTGCACATCAATGCTTCCGATCTGATCTATGGTGGCGACACGGAGTCGGTCAATGTTGTGGTCTTCACCGAGCCACTGGAGTCGTTTGTCGTGCTCGGTGACAAGAACGGTGCGATCGCATGGCCGGGTGTTAATGAAGTCGTGATCAACTGCCGCGTGGCAGAGACGATGGGTTTGAATGTTGGTGATACGGTTTCGATTCGTGACAGTGATCTCCGCAGCATGACACTGACGGTTTCCGGCATCTTTGACAACTATGTCTACGACTATGCGTTTGTAGATGTTGCGTCGTGTGTCGAGCAGTGGGGAAGTGCACCGGAATTTAAAAGCGCTTATTTCATTACAGCGGATGGTGTGGACACCTATACGGTGGCAGCGGACATTTTGGGAATGGAAGAGGTCGCGGCAGTGTCGGTGAACGAAGATTTTCGAGTCCGCATCAACAGCATGCTTTCGAGTCTGGACTACATTGTGCTTGTTATTATCATCTGTGCAGGTGCATTGGCATTTATCGTGCTGTATAACCTGACCAACATCAGCATTACGGAGCGAAATCGGGAGATTGCTACGCTGAAGGTTCTTGGTTTCTATCCCAATGAATCTGCGGCATATGTTTTCCGCGAAAACCTGGTTCTGACCGGTGTGAGCGCTTTGCTTGGACTGCCGCTTGGCGTTTTGCTCCTGCGGTTTGTCATTTCGGAGGTCAAGATCAGTCTGGTGTATTTTTCCGCGAGGCTTGAACCGCTGAGCTATGTTTATGCATTGCTTCTGACGTTTGGATTTGCGGGCATCGTTTGCTTCTTCCTGTATTTCAAGCTCGAGAAGATCAATATGGCGGAATCGCTGAAGTCTATTGAATAAAATAATCCGCCCGACCATTCCAGTCGGGCGGATTCGTTTTGTGGGATCAGGAGAGCTTTTCGATACCGACGCGGATGCGGCGGATCGTTTCTTCTTTGCCGAGAATGCGGGCAATTTCAACGGCGCCGCCCGGAGTGACGGCTTTGCCGGAAATGGCAATGCGGACCGGCCACATGACCTTGGCGTTCTTGCATTCTTCTTTGGCAGCCATATCGGTCATGGCGGTGAGGATCGTTTCGTCGTTCCAGTTTTCGATGGCGTCAAAGACCGGAAGCATCTTCTGCAGCATGTCCAGAGAACCGGGGATATCCGTTTTGGACTTCTTGTGCACATACAGAGCCGGATCGTACTCCGGCAGTTCGTCAAAGAAGTCAATCTTTTCCGGGATGTCGGTGAGCACTTCGCAGCGCTGCTGCAGGATGCCGGCAATACCGGCAACATCGAGTGCTTCATTCTTCACGGCCTGACGGATATACGGCGCTGCAGCCTTGGCAAAGTCTTCCGGCGCCATTGCGCGGATGTAAGCGCTGTTGAAATACTTGAGCTTTTCAATGTCAAAAATTGCCGGGGACTTGCTGATACCTTCCAAATCGAAAACGTTGATCAGCTCGTCCATCGTGAAGATTTCCTGCTCGGCAAATTCGCCGCGCGGAGACCAGCCGAGCAGCGTGACGTAGTTGACGACGGCTTCGGTCAGATAGCCCTGCGCAATCAGATCCTCATAAGACGGATCGCCGTGGCGCTTGGACATCTTGTTATGCTGGTCACGCATGACCGGAGAGCAGTGGACATACTTCGGGATATCCCAGCCAAAGCCCTCGTAGAGCAGATTATATTTGGGAGAAGAGGA
>CAZUKJ010000017.1:9240-16283 GCA_964620855.1 uncultured Oscillospiraceae bacterium | reverse complement strand
AGGTGGTGGGTTTCGGTTTCGCCATCGTCATAGCGGACGGTAATATCCGTCGCAGAGACCTTGGTAACGAGACCGGCAGCGCGGGTGTAGATACACACCTCAGAGTCGACCGCAGACTTGTGCTCGACGCCGGTGGCGACGATCGGGGCCTCGGTGACCATCAGCGGAACTGCCTGACGCTGCATGTTCGCACCCATCAGGGCGCGGTTTGCGTCGTCGTTCTCAAGGAACGGGATGAACGCAGTAGCGACGGAGGTCATCATCTTCGGCGAAACGTCGATATAGTCGATCATGTCGCGGGAGACTTCAATGATATCGTCGCGGTGACGGCAAGTGATACGCTCATTGATCAGGTAGCCGTTCTCATCAACCGGCTCGGTGGCCTGGCCGATGTAGTAATCGTCTTCCACGTCTGCGGTCATGTATTCCACGATATCGGTGACCTTGCCGGTCGCCTTGTCGATCTTGCGGAACGGCGCCTCGAGGAAGCCGAACTCGTTGACCTGTGCATAGGTCGCAAGATAGTTGATCAGGCCGATGTTCGGACCTTCAGGGGTCTCGATCGGGCACATACGGCCATAGTGCGTGTAGTGGACGTCGCGGACATCGAAGCTGGCACGCTCACGGGACAGACCGCCCGGGCCAAGTGCAGACAGGCGGCGCAGGTGCGTCAGCTCTGCCAGCGGATTGTTCTGGTCCATGAACTGCGACAGCGGCGAAGAGCCAAAGAACTCTTTGATAACCGCGGTCACCGGACGGATGTTGATCAGGCTCTGCGGCGTGACGGAGTCCATGTCCTGAATGGTCATGCGCTCGCGGATCACGCGCTCGAGACGGGTGAAGCCGACGCGGAACTGGTTCTGCAGCAACTCGCCCACGCAGCGCAGGCGGCGATTACCCAGATGGTCGATATCATCCGTCGAACCAACGCCATTGGCCACGCAGATCAGGTAGTTGATCGAAGCAAGAATGTCATCCGGCGTGATGGTCTTCGGGATCAGATCGTCGGCGCGCTCAGCCAGATTCAGCTTCCACGCTTCCTCGTCCCAGCCCTCAGCCTCAGCCGACTCGAGCATCTGCTTCAGGACGGCGAAGCTGACCTTCTCCTTGATGCCGTAGTCCTTCGGGTCGAAGTTGACAAAACCGGCCATGTCGACCATGCCGTTGGAGAAGACCTTGACGGAGGTGCCGTCCACCTCGACAACGGCGCTGGAGACGCCGCGATCGGAAACCGCATGCGCTTTTTCGCGGTCGAGAATTTCACCGGCCATCGCGAGAACCTCACCGGTCATGGGATCAACAACCGGTTCGGCCAGTTTGTAGCCGTTCAGACGGGACCAGATATCCATCTTCTTGTTAAACTTGTAGCGGCCGACGCGGGAGACATCATAACGGCGCGCATCAAAGAACAGCGCGTGAATATACGACTGCGCGTTCTCAACCGTGGGCGGCTCACCCGGACGGAGCTTGCGATAGATCTCGAGCAGGCTTTCCTCGCGGGTACGGCAGGCGTCCTTCTCGAGGGTCGCCAGGATGCGCTTGTCCTCGCCGAACAGTTCCTTGATCGCCCCATCGGTCTCCACACCCAAAGCGCGGATCAGGCAGGTGATCGGAATCTTGCGATTCTTGTCGATACGAACCCAGAACACATCAGACGAATCCGTTTCGTATTCCAGCCACGCGCCGCGGTACGGAATGACCGTGGTGGTGTAGGTGTGCATCTCGGCCTTGTCTGCGGTGTCACCGTAGTACATGCCGGGGCTGCGGACGATCTGAGAGACGATAACGCGCTCAGCGCCGTTGATGACAAACGTACCACCGTTGGTCATCAGCGGGAAATCGCCCATGAAAATTTCCTGCTCTTTGATCTCCTCGGTTTCCTTGTTGAGCAGGCGCACACGAACCTTGATCGGCTTGGCATAGGTCGCATCGCGCTCCTTGCACTCCTCAATCGTGTACTTCGGCGGCTCGTTCATGGAGTAATCGAGGAAGGTCAACTCGAGATTGCCGGTGTAATCGGTGATGGCGTCCATGTCCTGGAGCACCTCGCGCAGACCCTCGCGCAGGAACCACTCGAATGAATCCTTCTGGATCTTGAGCAGGTTCGGCATCTCAAGGATCTCATCATGCTTGGCAAAATTCACACGCTCGGTGTTGCCATACATGGTGCGCTTGACGGGAATACCCGCGCTGACCGCAGTTTCCACACTGACATGTGGCATACATGATCACTGCCTTTCTTTTCGGGCTGCCGCGATCCCATTGCGACACACCCGGTAGTGTTGTCATTTTTTATCCTTTTGCCCTTGCGCCCAAAGCTCAATCATGGTATCATATATTCGTAAATTGAGTTCGTATGCACAAACGCAAAAAGGGCAATTTAGGGTACTATGATACCATGTCAAGCCCCCAATGTCAATATTATTCGCGAAATATTACACAAATTTTTGCACGCCATTTTGGGCGTGTTTTTTATTCACCCGTACAAAAGGCGGTGCCGTCCACGCGGCACCGCCTTCTTTTCATTTATAATTGTATTATTATATTATATTGTAAGACTCGAAGCGCCAAAAGCCTCCGGCAGAAGCTGCTGCAGTGAGACAGTACGGCAGTCCCCTTCCGCCGTGCAGCAAAGTACAGTCAGCTCCGGCGAGAACTCATAGAGCATCTGCCGGCAGACGCCGCACGGTGTGCAGTGCGTATCGGCCGAGGAAATCACCGCCAGCTTCTCAAAGGAACGACAGCCGTTGGAAACCGCCTGGCAGAGCGCCGCGCGTTCTGCGCAGATCGTAGCAGAGTAGGCTGCACTCTCAATATTGCAGCCGGTGTAGACGCGCCCATCTGTACCCAGCAGTGCCGCTCCAACGCGAAAGCCGGAATACGGTGCATAGGCAAACGCAAGCATCCCACGCGCCGCTTCGATCAGTTCACAATCTGTCATCCTGCTCACCTCCGTTTTTTGCTCATTCCGCGCATATGACGCGCAGTACACCGTAGGGGCAGCTGCGCACACAGGCAGGTTCGAGTCCGGCATGAAGTCGGTCAATGCACCCGTCGCATTTGCGCATGCGGCCATCGGCTTCAAAGACCGGCGCCTGTACCGGACAGACCTGCCGGCAGGCCCGGCATCCGATGCACGCCGAATCATTACAGACGGTCAGACCGTCCTCCTTGGAAAGGCATCCCTGCGGGCAGACATCAATGCAGGGTGCCGGTTCACAGTGCAGGCACGCGATCGACCGGAACAAAATCACCGGTGTGTCGCCCTGCAGTCTCTCCGTCTTCTCTATGCGCCGAAAGGCCTCAATTCCAGCCAGCGGATCACGGTCGTTCTGATCCATGCAGGCCACGGCACACGCGCCGCAGCCGACGCAGCGTTCTGCTTCCATCACAAATTGATAGCGCATCACATACCACCTCCACACTTGCTGACACGGCAGCGCACCTGCTTATAACTCGGAAATCCCGTATAGGGATCGAGCATCGTATCCGGGATCACATCGTTCACATTCGCCTCCGGATAGTCGTGATAGAACTGGACATGCCCGCGACCGGTCAGCCACGTCAGATTTGCCTTGACATTCAGTGTTCCGATTGCCGTCTCGAGCACAATCTCGTCTCCCTGACAGATCCCGAGTTGCTGTGCATCATCTGGATTCAGGTCTGCCATGACCTCCGGGCGCAGTGCGCGCGTCCATGCAACAGTGTGCATGCGCGAATGCAGCGCATTCGGAAGTCGTGCGCCTGCCATAAGGACCATCGGGAACTGTTCCGGGTCACCCGGATCCGTTGGCTCGGCGTAAACCGGCAGCGGATCGAGTGCATCACTGTGCAGTCCGGCGATCAGCTCGCTGTAAAGCTCGATCTTCCCCGTCGGTGTCGGGAGGCCATGCTTTAATTTTTCCCCGGGGATCACCGGTACCGCGTTCGGTGCAGGAACCGGCAGATCCGATGCAATGACCGCATCGAAATCTTCAATGCCGGACGGTGCAAACATATACTCCACACAGGCGCGGTAGCCGCTGCAGAGCAGTTCGTCGTCCAGCTGCATCGCGCGCGCCAGATCAACCATAATCGAAACATCGTCCCGGCTTTCGTAAAGCGGCTCAATAACCGGTTTGGTGTAGTTGACCAGACGGGCGCCGTAACACTTTGCTTCGCCGCGTTCAAGCGACGAGCAGGCCGGCAGGATGATATCCGAATGCAGGCACGCCTGCGTCAGGAACAAGTCCGTCGATACCACGAAATCAAGCTGATCAAGTGCCTGCAAAATCTTTCCCGACTCCGGGAACATCCGATGGTTCAGACCAAACAGCACCGCCCCATGCAGCTCATACGGTTTTCCCGTGAGAACCTGCCGCGCAAACTCAACGCCCTGCGCCTGCCGCATCAGCACATCCCACAGCGGGAATTTCTCTGCGCCGACGGCCGGGACGGTATCCGGGCGCGTCTCATTCAGGAACTCTTCTCCGCGTGAGCCGAAGCCGCACTCCAGCTCCGCGAACAGATCCCCCGGCTGCGGCAGTACACCACCCGGGACATCAAAGTTACCGGTGATAGCCAGCAAGCTGTATATACTGCGGTAGATGTTAAAACCGTTCATATGGTGGCCGATGCCTGTTCCGTAGAGCAGTGTGGCCGGGTGGATCTCATGCAGCAGCTGTGCCAGCTGAACGATCTGCTCCGACGGGACGCCAGTGACCTTCTCAGCATAGGGAAGATCGAATTGGCATACGTACTCCCGGTACTGCTCAAAGCCATGGACATACTTTTCGACATACTCACGGTCATACCAGTCATTTTCGATCAGAAGCTTTGCCACTGCATGGGCAAGCACGGCGTCCGTACCGCTCTTCGGCTGAATGAAGAGATCAGCAAACATCTGTGCCGTCGGCGTTCTGCGGGCGTCGATGACGACAATCTTCCCCCCGCGGGCTTTGAACGCCGCCGTTCCCCTGCCCATCGGGAAGGAATTGATAATACCATTATTGGCCCAGCACAGCAGCAGCTTACCGCCGCCGAGGTCACCTGCCGCCGGCGATCCGAACATTGACCGCGCAGCCATTACGCCGCTGGAGTTGCAGGTGCTGGACTCCGTAAAATAGTTGGGCGAGCCAAACGAGTGTGCGAGACGCTCCAGCCACGCACGGAACCACTTCGGGTAGCCGCAGCCAAACACAACGCTTGGCGCACCGTATTTCTCCCGCACTTCCAGGAGACGGCTTGCCGTCTCCTGAATCGCCTCATCCCAGCTGATGGGCACGAAAGAATTCGGATCGCCCTTCGGGCCGACGCGGCGCATCGGCGTGCGGATGCGGTCCTTCCGGTAGATATACTGGCGCATGGCCTGCCCCTTGGCACAAAGCGCGCCATCGTTGCTGGGGAAGCCTTTCGTGCCTTCGACCTTGACAAGCACGCCGTCTTTGATATAGGCGTCAACGCCGCATTGTGGGCCGGGTGTACAGATATCACACATGGTTTTACGGATTTCAATGCCGCTGTCTGCCCCGGGGAGCTTTGCACGACAGTTCCTCTGCATCTGTTTCATGGTTTGCGCTCCTTTCCCGGCCGGTATTCTCCGATCATCGGAGAACCGTTCCATGCCGGTCTTCTTTGAAATCGTTAATGCGCGAACTACTTTTTATCATACCATAGAACATCCGGTTTTGCAAAGGTTCCTTGCGGTATGATCTCATCCCCCGGTCGATGACGATCCCTCTCCGCTTCCATCACATTCTCCAAATCCAGACATTTCCGCAAGCATAATAAAAGGGACTGCCCGCAGCGGCAGTCCCTTATCGCTTATTTCTTTTTAATCGGGTGACGGATGACAGTCTTCCATTTTTCAGGCACAACCCTTCTGGCATCCGACAAGTAAATCTCATGATGAAGTCTCTCGGCAGACAGGTCGTTTTCGTACCCCTGTTCTTCCAGATAGGCGTCCATTCTCGCGACAGATGCAATTTCCTCATCAAACGGCCCCAAATGCATCATCTGAACGCACAGTCCCTCATTGATCGTAAGAAACTCTGCTGCGGAGCAATCCACCTTCTTCTTTTTTGCCGCTTCGTTCACAGCCCAGTCAAAGTCATCCTGCGTGACAAACTCAGGCAACCGGATGACAGAAATCCAGTGGAACGACGACTTGTCGTTGTAATCCACACCATCGACACCCTCTTGCCACCAGAAGCCTTCCAGCGGCGGAACAACATATTCAAAAAAGCCTTCAATCTTGTGGCCGCCCTTATCGCTCATTTTTATTGTGTAAGCAATCGTATACAAAATGCCAATCGCCTGACTGTACGCCCCGTTTTCTTCATTGGGATCACCCTTTCCCCGAACCGCAATATAATTCATAGCAGGCACTTCCACAATCTCCGGTTTGTTCTTCGGCATATAGAATTCTTTATATTCTTTCTTATAATCAAATGCCATCGACGCATCCTCCGCGTTTCCCTTTGTTTCTTCTTATTTGAGATATGACGTTACATTCTGCACTCACTGTTTCAACGCAGAGAGCGGATATGTTCCGCGCACATCACACCACATGCGGATGGTGTTCATAATCACTTCCACGCAGGCATCCGCGCCGAGCATACTGCTGTCGAGTCCCAGATGGTAGAATTCCTGCTTGCCATAGTCTCGTCCGGTAAAGTGCTTATAGTGCTGCGAGCGTGACAGGTCAGTGTTTCTCATCAGCCGCTCTGCCTCTTCGCGGTTCAAGCCATATTTCGCCATCGTCCGGTCAATGCGGGCCGCAGGAACTGCATGAATAAAAATGCGGAAGCAGTTCGGATCCCGATAGAGCACATAGTCTGCACAGCGTCCCATGATGACGCAGCTTTCGTCGCTTGCAGCGATCTGATGGATCACTGCCGTCTGCGCCACGAACAGCCGCTCCTCATCCGACAGGCCATCGTTGGACATGGCATAAGCCGCCGCCTTGAAATCATAGATAAGCTCCCACTCCATATGGTGCTCAAGCTCCTCCACTTTCTCCAGCGACAGGCCGCTTTGTTCGGCGGCCATCTGGTTGAGCTGCT
>CAZUKJ010000017.1:0-9230 GCA_964620855.1 uncultured Oscillospiraceae bacterium | reverse complement strand
ACCAGGATCTCGTAGCCGGTCTTGCCGTTGAGCTGCGGGAAGATGCGGAATTCCTGGGAGTGGTTGTGGTACTGGAGCCTGTGGCCGGTACCCTTGAAGGGCTTGGCCATCTCGTTGAGCTGCTGGTCGTAGAATGTGATCCCAAGCCGCTGCGCCAGCTTCTGCCCGATCTCATATCCGCCGGCTCCGAACTCGCGGCCGATGGCAATGATGATCTTCGGCTTTCCGGCTGTATCGATCCGGTAGCCGCCCGTGGCTGCCTGCACTGCACGCTCGACGCGGCTCTCGCGTTCCACGAAGCGAAGCAGCGGCTCCTGCCACTTCTTCTGCATCTGGCGCATAACAAAACCGACAAAGAGCGCGCAAATCACCGTACCTTCGCGCACACCCACAAGGCCGCGGAAGTAGGCCAGCGACACGATGGCAGAAGCCACCACCAGTGAGCAGTCAAACACCGTCTTGCTCGCGCCGAGCGACAGGCCGGTCTTTCTGGAGATCGCAAGGCTCATGCCCTCTCCCGGTGTCGGAAGAATGTTCGGCGACAGGTAGAGCATCACGCCGAAAGCCACCAGCGGAATACTGCACAGCAAATAGACCATCTGAAGTGCATAGCTTGTCGGCGTCGGCAGCCCGGACAGCATCGCCGATGCCAGATTCACCAGCTGTCCGAACAGCAGCGATGCCACCAGCTGCAGCAGCATGTTCGGCCGAAAGTCCCTGCGAAGGATCAGCAGCTCCACAAGGATATACAGGCAATACACCGCAGTCGTGCAGTTGCCCAGATTCACAAAGTCCGGCAAGTGCATATCCACGCCGATCTGGCAGAGTACATTCGCCAGCGAGCCAACCGGGCTGACACCCAGCATGGATCGTGACGAAAAGACCACACCGATCGCCATGCAGTATAAGCCGAGCAGATAAACAAGAATTCGCTTCAGCCAGCGAATTGCCGTTTCTTTGTTCACTGCGCCAACCTCCTTCTGTTTCTTTATGCTTTTCCTTCATTATACTATAGAGTAAACCGATACGCAAACAAAACGCTGTATCAACTCACCATGACAACCATTCGGTTTTTGCATGATAACGATTCGGTTTTTGTAAAAGGCTGCATGTTCTTAATGGTTATTACCTTTCAATGGCAACAATCCCGTCCAAAAACCTAAAACAAGAAATCCCGTTCTGACCAAGCAGAACGGGATTCTGGAGCTGGTGGCCGGACTTGAACCGGCGACCTGCTGATTACGAATCAGCTGCTCTACCGACTGAGCCACACCAGCATTTCTCATGCCCGAATATTCTATCACGACATTCCCATTTCGTCAACCTCAAATTAAAGAGGGGCTGCCGCAAAATGCGGCAGCCCCAATCACATCAGGATTCGACCGTCTCTTCAGCCGGTTTGTTTTCCGTTTCGCCGTGCAGCTTCTTCTGCAGCCAATCCTTACCTTCAACAAAACGGGAGACGATGTACGACACAACATAGTCGCCGGCCGCATTGACCATCGTCGCAGGCGGATCAACCAGGTTACCGAGCGCAATAGCGATCGGATACGCAATGGCCATATCCTCCGGGAAGAACAGCGTGCAGAGCACAAGCTCACCGGTACCGCCGCCGCCCGGGATGCCGGACATTGCAACCGAGGAGAAGATCGCAACGATAATGGCAAGGATCGCTTTGCCGGTGCCAAAGTCTATACCGAAGATACCAAACAGGAACGCGACCTTGATGATGGCGCTCATTGCCGAGCCGTCCATGTGCATCGTCGCGCCAAGCGGCAGAACGATATCGGAGACTTCCTTCGGAACACCGGTGTCTTCCGCGGCCTCCATGTTTGTCGGGATCGTAGCGACCGACGAGCAGGTACCGAAGGCAACAGCAGCAGGCTTGAACAGATGCTTGAACATGACTTTCGCGCCGCCCTTACCGCCGCCGAAACGCGCATAGATCGGGAAGAACACGAACATGTAAGCGAAGCACATCACATAGTAGATGATCAGCGTACGGCTGTAGTCACCGATCAGTTCCGGGCCGTAGGTTGCAACGAGATACGCAAAGAAGCCGAAGAAGCCAACCGGCGCATAGTAGGAGATCAGCTTGACGACCTTCATGATACACTCGGTCAGATCCGCCAGGAGCTTGGCAGTCATCGTCTTCGGGCCGCCCGCCATCTGAATACCGAAGCCGGTCAGAATCGCAAACACGATCAGCGGAAGAATGGCCCTACGGCTCCACAGTTCCGCAAAGTCCGGCTTGGTAAAGAAGTTGATGATCATATCCGCCAGGCCGAGCGTGTCACCGACCTCGCCTTCCACCACCTGATACTGGCCGGAGACCAGCGGGAAAATTCGAACGACAATGTACATCAGGATCGCTGCGATACCGGCAGTCACGAGGAACGTCAGAATCGTCGAGCCAAGGATCTTACCGGCGCGCTTGACGCTGTTCATATTGGCAATGGCCGAAGCAATGGAGCAGAACACCATCGGGACGACGATACAGAACATCAGGTTGATAAACACCGTGCCGAGCGGTTCAAGCACCGTTGCACCTGCATCGATCACATTGCCGTCCGCATCCTTGACCATCGGCCAGAATGCGCCGACAATACAGCCTGCCACAATGCCGACGAGCATAATGATCAGGAATCCATAATTCTTCAAAAAGCCTTTCGTCTTTGACATACACAGCTCTCCTTTGCATATGATAACTGCATTATATTGGATCGGTGCTGCTATGTAAATAGCATTTTCTTTAAAAAACTGTGCAAAACCTGCTATCTTGTTCAAAACTTACCGTCCACCGGCAGATTTTGTGGCAGAAATACTGCATTTGAATCCGTTAGCCCGCGAAGCCATCATTTGGTTGTTTACCATTTTTCCATTTTTTCGGTGTCAATACCAAAAAAACGACCAGATTTTCCGACAAATTTTGCTACACTTTTTTCATCTTCAGTTGACCGTAATTTGCGAAATATTTTCACTTAAGCAAAAGTTATTCACAGTCTCCACAGTTTTTTCCACAGGTTCAAACGCCCGTTCTATCGAAGATTCCTCCGTTTTTCCCATCGCGAAATAAACGCCGGAAAACCGAGTTCTCTGTTACGCGAAAGTGCCTTATTTTGTTGACATAACAGCTTTTTTGACTTTTTTGCACCAAATGTTGCGTCAGAAACAGCAAATGCAGGAACAGCTTTCTGTTCCTGCATTTCGTGTTTTAATCGAGTCTCGGCGCTTCCGCAGCGCTCATTGTTGCATAGGCGTTCAGGCTCTGACCGGCAGTATTTCCGGCCAGGTATTCATAATAACCCTGCGCGCCGATCATCGCGCCGTTGTCGCCGCACAGCGACAGCGGCGGCGCGCACAAGCGAACCCCCTGCTGTGCACACAGCCGCTCGAACTCGCCCCGGATGCGCGAATTGGCCGCCACACCACCGGCGATTGCCAGCGTCTTGTAGCCGGTCAGTTCCAGCGCGCGCATCGTGCGCGGCACGACCGTATCGCACACCGCCTCGGCAAAACCGGCACACAGCGAGGCAACATCCACGGTTTCTCCCTTCTGCTGCGCGTTGTGCAAAAGATTCAGCGCTGCAGTCTTCAAGCCCGAAAACGACATGTCCAGCGGCGCATCCGCCACATGCGAGCGCGGCAGCGGGTACTTTCCGGTGTCGCCATCCTTGCCTGCCGCATCGAGCGCCTTACCGCCGGGATACGGCATACCAAGCACACGCGCAACCTTATCGAAGCACTCACCCGCAGCGTCGTCGCGCGTCGTGCCGAGAATCTGCAGATCCGTATAGTCGCGCACATCGACAATCAGCGTGTGTCCGCCCGAGACGACCAGACACACAAACGGTGGTTCAAGGTCCGCAAACGCAAGATAATTGGCCGCAATGTGCCCCCGGATATGGTGCACCGGGATCAGTGGCACATCAAGCGCCATCGCCGCTGCTTTGGCAAAATTCAGTCCTACCAGTACCGCACCGATCAGGCCCGGCGCATAGGTCACTGCCACCGCGTCAATCTCCTCGCGCGTAATTCCCGCCTGTTCGAGCGCCTGATCTGCCAACGCATAGATTGCCTCAATGTGCTTGCGCGAAGCAATCTCCGGCACAACGCCGCCGTAGATCGCGTGCATATCCACCTGCGAGGCAATGCAGTCCGAAAGGACCTCTCTGCCGTCGCGCACGACGGCAACTGCCGTCTCATCGCACGAAGATTCCACTGCCAGAATAATCATGTTGCCTCTCCTCCCCACTTCCGCCGAAGGATAAGCGCATCCTCCTTTGGATTCGAGTAGTAGTTTTTTCTTCTTCCGACTTCCAGAAAGCCGAGCTGCTGATACAGCTGCTGTGCGCCGTCATTGGACGCACGCACCTCCAGTGTCAGCTGGTAATTCCCCTGCTCGCACAGGCGGCTGACCAGTTCCACGACCAGTGCCCGGCCGACACCGCACCGCCGCGCAGATGGCGAGACGGCCAAATTCATCATATCCGACTCTCCAAGAACGCTCTGCGAGCCGACATAGCCGATCACTGCACCGTCCGACTCAGCGACCAACCACAAGCTGAGCGGGTTCTCCAGCTCCGACCGGACGGAATTTTCACTCCACGGATCAGAAAAACACAGTTTTTCCATCGCAGCCACCGCTTCGACATGGCGAAGCTCCATCGGCATCAATGCAAATTCCATCATTTCGCAGCGTACCAGCTTTCTCCGATCTTCGCCTCCGCATCGAGCGGAACAGCGAGCTCCATCACACCCTGCATAGCGTCTGCAACAATCTTTTTGACAGTCGCCGCTTCCTCAGCCGGGCACTCGACGATCAATTCGTCATGTACCTGCAGCACAAGCCGCGCCTGCATTCCCTTGAGCGCCTCATGCGTCCGCAGCATGGCCAGCTTGATGATATCCGCAGCCGTACCCTGAATCGGGGTGTTGAGCGCGATCCGCTCCGCACCGGCGCGGACATTGAAATTCTTGCTTTTGATCTCCGGCAAATACCGGCGGCGTCCGAGCAGCGTGGTCACATAGCCATGCTCCCGTGCATACTCAACGATCTCATGCATATATCGCTGCACACCACGGTACTTGTCCAGATAGCTCTGAATATACGCCTTGGCTTCGCCAAAGCCGACCCCCAGATCCTCCGCCAGCGAATACTCCGAAATCCCGTAGACGATTCCAAAGTTGACCGCCTTGGCACTGCGGCGCATCTCCGGCGTCACTTCAATGGGCATCACACCAAAGACCTGCGCAGCCGTTGCGCGATGAATGTCCTCTCCGTCAATAAATGCCTGCTGCATCAGCGCATCATCCGCAATGTGGGAAAGCACACGCAGCTCGATCTGGCTGTAGTCGGCGTCAACAAGCACCCAGCCGGGTCTCGGAACAAACATCCGGCGCAGCTCGCTGCCGAGCTCCGTGCGGACAGGAATGTTCTGCAGGTTCGGATCGGTCGAAGACAGGCGGCCTGTCGCCGTTACTGTGTTCTGGAAGGTCGTATGGATCCGGCCGTCGTGTGCAATCACCTTCAGCAGCCCCTCGGCGTAGGTCGAGTTCAGCTTGGTCAGCATCCGGTAGTCAATGATATTCTGGACAATCGGATGGCGAGTGCGCAGCTTCTGCAGCACATCGATATTCGTTGAATAGCCTGTCTTGGTCTTCTTGACCGGCGGCAGTCCCAGCTTCTCAAAGAGCACCTCACCGAGCATCTTGGTCGAGTTGATATTAAATTTTCCACCGGCATAGCGGTAGATCTCATTCTGGCAGGCCTCAATGCGTTCAGTCAGCATCGCCCCAAAATCCACCAGCGCCTGACGGTCAACTGCAATGCCGTCAAGCTCCATCTCCGCAAGCACACGGCACAGCGGAAGATCCACCTCGCGGTAGAGCTTCTCCATGCCCAGCTCCTGAAGTTTTGGCTCAAACACTTCCCGCAGAGCTGCAATGGCTGCGCAGCGGGAAAACCACGCACCGAGCACCTCCGGCTGCTCCTCCAGCGGATTTTCCGGATCGTAAGCCTCCGCCTGTGCCAGATCAAAGCCGAGATAGCCGGGTGTTAAACGCTCAATGGCATAGCTGCCATCGGACGGTGCGAGGAAGTACGCCGCCAGCTCCGTATCAAACACGAAATTCTCCGCCGGCAGCTTCTCCTTGAGCAGCTGCCGCGTCAGTTCCTTTACCCCATGCGCCGTCTTGGCGATCGATGCGCCAAAAAGCGTCTGCAGATGGCCGTCGTAATCCTCCGTCACATTGCGCGCCAGCACCGCCATATGGCAGTCGACCCCGCAGGCCACTGCAGACAGATCTGCAAGCGGCAGAACCGTCACACCGGTTGTCTGCCACTGCGTCAGCAATTCTTCCGCGCGGTGTGAGTCGGTGACAAATTCACTGGTACACTCTTCCTGCACAGTTTCATGTGTTTGTTCTTTCGCCTCCGCTTCCCGCAGCTGATAGCGATCAATCAGGCGCACAAATTCCAGCCGTACAAACAATTCATGCAGTTCTTTTTTATTAAACGGCCGGACGAGATTGTCCTCCGGTCGAAACGAAATCGGAGCATCCGTGCGGATGGTAGCCAGTTCATAGCTGAGTTTGGCCAGTTCCGCACCGGCAACGAGTTTCTTCCGCACCGACGCGGAAATCTGATCGCTGTCGAGATTGGCATAGATATTCTCTGTCGTACCGAACCGGAGCAGAAGACTGGTCGCCGTTTTTTGCCCGACACCGGCTACGCCCGGAATGTTGTCCGAACTGTCGCCCATCAGGCTTTTCAGGTCGATCAGCCGCTTCGGCTCAAACCCATATTCCTCGATAAAGCGCTGCTCATCGTAGAGCACCGTGTTCGTGTGACCGCCCTTGGAGCTGACGTACTTGACTGCCACATGCCGGTCGATCAGCTGCAGATCGTCACGGTCACCCGTAACGATCACGCAATCCCAGTCCTGCTCGCCGCAGATGCGCGCAACGGTACCAATCACATCGTCGGCTTCCCAGCCCTGCGCCTCATAGATCGGAATGTTCATTGCCCGCAGGATATCCTTCATTACCGGCATCTGCATGGCGAGTTCTTCATCCATACCGTGGCGCGTTGCTTTGTAGCCGTCATAGCGCTCGTGGCGAAAGGTCGGCCCGTGCAAATCAAATGAAACACACAGCGCGTCCGGCTGCTCCTCGTTGCGCATGCGCTCAAGAATATTCAGAAAACCGTAGATCGCATGGGTATACAGGCCATCTTTTGTCGTCAGAGGACGAACGCCATAATAAGCGCGGTTGATGACGCTGTTGCCGTCGAGAATCATCAATTTCATACGGTTTGCTCCTTTTCAAGTTTTTTCATCGGGAACCAGACGGTGGCAAGCATCGTGGCAAAGCAAATGACGCAGCAGGTTGCGTCTGAGATCGGTTCTGCCAGGAACACACCCGTAACGCCGAGGCCGCCGACATGCGGCAGGATCAGCATCAGCGGTACAACCACAATTGCCTTTCGCAGCAGCGAGAAGAAAATCGCATATTTCGATCTGCCGAGTGCAACAAACGTCGACTGTGCGCCGAATTGCAGTGCCATCATAAAGTAGAGCATATAGTAAGTGCGGATGGCCTGCGGACCGGCGGCAAGTATCTGCGCGTCGCTGGTGAACAGGCGCATCAGCAGCGTCGGCGCCGCCATCAGCACGCCCCAGATCAACACGTTGTATCCAATACCGGCAATCAGTGTGAACCGGATCGACTGGCGGACACGGCCGTAGCACTTCGCGCCGTAATTGTAGCCAACGACCGGCTCTGCACCGCTCGTCACGCCCTGAATCGGCATCATTGCCACCTCGCGGATCGAGTTGATGATCGTCATAACACCAACATACAGGTCGCCGCCGAAAGCATACAGCGTCCGGTTCGCCACAATCTGCACCAGCGAATTGGTCCCCGCCATAATAAATCCGGACGTTCCAAGCGACAAGATCCGTTTGATGATTGCTATATCCGGCTTCATATCACGCAGGCGCAGGCGAATAATTGCCTGTTTACCCGTCAAAAACCGCAGCACCCAGAGCGCCGAGCATCCCTGTGCGATGATTGTCGCGAGCGCAGCGCCCTGCACACCCATATCGAGTGCAAAAATGAAAATGGGATCGAGAATAATGTTAACCACAGCACCGAGCAGCACAGTCATCATGCCGGTCTTGGCAAAGCCCTGCGAGTTGATAAACGAGTTCATACCCAGACTGATCAGGACAAACGTATTGCCAATCAGATAAATACGGCAGTACGCACCGGCATAAGGCCAGGTGGCATCCGATGCGCCAAAGGCATACAGGATCGGTTTCAGGAAGATCAGTCCGGTGCTCGTCAGCACCGCAGCCGCGATCAGCAGCAGAAAAACCGCATTGCCCTGGATCCGCGCCGCTGTTTCCAAATCACCCTTGCCGCGCTCGATCGAGCACAGCGGCGCGCCGCCGTGCCCACACAGCCGCGAAAACGCCATGACAAGCGAGATCACCGGCATACACAGCCCCAACCCCGTCAGCGCCAGCGCGCCTGTACCGGGGATATGGCCGATATACATACGGTCAACCAGATTATACAAAATATTGATCAGCTGCGCCGCCGTGATCGGTACGGCCAGCTGCAAAATCGCACGAGCCACACTGCCCTGCGAAAAATCGTTTCTGCGATCTGACATGCCATACTCCCCCTAATTTTATTATTTTAACACATCCGGTTTCCAATGTCACGGTCTAGTTGACGATACTCAGCTTCTTTGGTACAATGGTGCATATTTCAGATTCGGAGGAAACGGCAATGGCTGATTTCAGTATTCAGGAAATGCAGGAAATGCAAAGCCTGCTCCAGTCGCAGTACAAAGACAAATGGGAACCCATCGGCCCGGAAACCGGGAAAAACAAACTGCTTTGGATGATCGGTGAAATCGGAGAGGTCATTGACATCGTGAAAAAGCACGGCGGAACAACCGCCGCTTCCGATCCCTCCTGCAGAAATGATCTCATTGAGGAGCTGGCGGATGTTCTCATGTATTACAACGATGTCCTGCTGTGCTATGGGATCACTGCCGACGAATTAAAACAATCCTACACCGCGAAGTTTGAAAAAAATATGAAACGCTGGTAGGCCTCATTTATTCATATAAAAAAGCGCCCCGATTTTCAGGCGGGGCTTAGTAAAACAGTTATTTTGAAAAATGCTTGAAAACGACTGTTTTCAAGGGACGGCGT
>CAZUKJ010000016.1:0-16723 GCA_964620855.1 uncultured Oscillospiraceae bacterium | reverse complement strand
CGAGACCAGCTTGTCGCGGTACATCTGTTCATACTGATTCATGGCTTTGTCTCCTATGTTGATATCGTTTATCCCGGCACAGCCGCATCGCGGCGCGCTTCGGGGTGTGCGGTTGATTATTGATTCGTCAGTCGGTTTTCACGGCGAAGCTGCGCCTTCAGGACGAAGTTCAGCACCAGGCTGACCGTGCCGAGGGCGATGAGCATCGCAAAAGTCGTCGTATAGTCGCCGTCTGCACGATCCTGCAGCGCGCCGGCCACCAACGGGCCGAGGAACGACGCGGGAATCGAGCAGAAATTAGACAGGGAGAAGTTGACGGCATAGTGCGTATGGCCGTAGAGATCGTGGATCACAGCCGAAGAAACTGTGACGCCGCCGCCAAAGACAACGCCGATCAGAACAAGACCGGCCACCATTGTGACACGGCTTCCGGTCAGACCGGTCACCAGCAGTAATGCGCCGGCCGCCAGCAGTCCCACATTCAAAACGAGCATGCTGCGCGTCAGCCCCAGCTTGTCCGCCATTACGCCCATCACCGGACGCAATCCGCCGTTGGATACCGAGACGATCATGCCGATAATCGCTGCAGCACCATAGTAGGCAGCAATGTTTGCCGCAGAATTGATGACGAGAAGGCCCGAGGCCGCAAGTGTCATATTCCAGAAGAAGTACAGCCAGAACGACGGCGTCCGGAGCATCTGGCCGGTGGTCAGGTCCGTGTCTTTCTCCGCGCCGGCAGCCTTGGCCGTGGCCTTTTCCGGCGCGCGGGTATACAGCAGCGACCCGACCCAAAGCGCCGCAAACAGCATAACGCCGAGCAGCAAAAATACATTCCAGATTCCGATGACAGGTTCAATCGCCTGCACGAACGCGCCCATGACCATCGATCCGAGGCCGAATCCGAGCAGCATCACGCCGGAGACCGTGCCGGTTCGCGTCGGGAACCAGCGTGTCGCGCCGGAGACCGCACCGTTATAGATCATACCGGTGCCGACGCCGCCGAAAACGCCGAAGCCGAGGTAGAGCACCGAGAGTGCCGCAGCCGCCGCAAAATATTGCAGCGACCAGCAGAGTGTGTAGGCAATCAGCAGCAGCGTACCGGCGATGCGAACCGTCCACGCATTGCCGTACCGGCCGGAACACTTTCCTCCGAAGAATCCGCCGAAGCAGTAGCAGCACATGGCAATGGTGAAGCACATGGAGCATTGTGAGGCGGTCCACCCCGGGAACACCTCCAGCAGGTAAATCTTGAAGACGCTCCAGGCATACATCAATCCCGACAACAGCAGCAGAAGCGTTGAGCCGCCCACCAGCAGCACGCTGTTCGGGCGGGAATTCGTTTTTTCAGACATCTTGTTCCTCCTGATCCCTTTCTTGCCAATACGCCGCAGCAACGCGGCGAAAAATCCCGCGCCTCCTTCCGGAGCACGCAAAGCCTGTTTCCATATATAGTATGATACCGTCCCGAATCGGCACTGTCAACCAATTTGCACCAACAAACGCACATCACCGATACCGGAACAGACAATTTGCCGGGCAGGCAAAAGGCCCACCCGGCAGCATGACATTCCAATACAACAGAGTATCTCTGTCGCTACTCCAGTCGGGTTCTGGCTCGCAGGCAGGCTTTTTTCAGGCGGACGACCTCACCGGTCAGCAGCCAGATCGCGATCAGATTCGGCACAGCCATCAGTCCGTTGAACAGATCTGCCAGTTCCCACGCCGGGCCAACCGGCAGCAGTGCGCCAATCAGCACCGCCAGCGCAAACACAAACTCAAACGGCACACCGCTGCGCCGCCCGAAAAGATATTCTGCAGCAGCGCGGCCATACCAGCTCCAACCCAGGATCGTCGAGACTGCAAAAAACACCATCGAGACAGCAACGAACCGTCCGCCCCAGACGCCATATGTTGCTGAGAACGCCGCCGCGGTCAGTTCCACACCGGTCTTCGGCCCGCCTGCAAGCCCGATCAGGCCGTAGCTTTCTGCATACACCGCCTGATCGTAGACGCCGGAGGTCAGAATGACGAGCGCTGTGACCGTGCACACAACCAGTGTGTCGATTACGACCTCAAACATGGCCCACATCCCTTGCTGGACCGGCTCGCGGACATCTGCCTGCGCATGCACGAGCACCGACGAGCCCAACCCGGCCTCGTGCGAAAAAATGCCGCGGCAGACCCCGGTGCGCAGTGCCAGAAGCAGTCCGCAGCCGGAACCGGACACCCCCGCACGCAGAGAAAACGCCTCGCGAACGATGTCCGCCAGTGCCTTAGGCAGCGCGTCTGCATGCGCAATCACGCAGCAGAGCGACGACAGGACATACAGTCCAACCATAAACGGTACGATTGCTTCTGTGACCCGACCGATCCGCTGCACGCCGCCGAGCGAGACAACGAGTACCACGATCGCCAGAACGCCGCCGCAGGCAAGCAGCGGTACACCAAACTCCGATGACAGCCCTGCTGCGACAGAATTGGACTGCACCAGCGATCCGATGCCAAACGATGCCGCTGTGCAGCACAGCGCATACGCCGATGCAAGCTTTTTCCAGCCCAGTCCGTGCTCCATATATGCCATCGGGCCGCCCTGCCAGCAACCGTCTTTTCTCCGGACCCGATAATGAATTCCCAGCACGTTTTCCGCAAACGCCGTCATCATGCAAAGCACCGCTGAAATCCACATCCAAAACACCGCCCCGGGACCGCCCACCGCGATTGCCGCAGCGACGCCCGCGACGCTCCCTGTACCAACCGTCGCGGCAAGCGCCGTCGTAACCGCCTGCAGCTGCGAGAGCTGTCCGGCCCCTTGGCGGCGCCCGCCGTCACAGGAAAAAATCGTCCCGACCGTATGCCGCAGCCACAAGCTCAGATGCCGGAATTGAAAAAAGCCCGTCCGAGCTGTAAACCACACGCCCGTCAGCAGCATAACAACAGCCATTGGCGTACCCCAGAGCACATCGCAGGCCGCATACAGAATGTCCACAATGCCTGTCCACATTGGCAAATCACCTCAAAACATGTGTATGCGCCAAACCCCGGAAATATGTTTTACAAATTGTTCACGCAAGTACTCCCGGATGCGGTATAATAAAGAAAACAAACGCCGCGGCGGCCTCGCTCCGCTCCGGCACATTCGAACCATGTACGGAAGGAGAACCGGGTATGTCACAAACTGTTTTGATCGTGGAAGACGATCCCAATATTGCCGATCTTTTACGCCTCTATCTGGAGAAAGAGGGCTACATGGCCGCAATCGCCCCGGACGGCGGTGCAGGCGTGGAAATGTTCCGCAAGCTCCGGCCGGATCTGGTACTGCTCGATCTGATGCTGCCGGTGCTCGACGGTTACGGCGTGCTGCGCACCATCCGCGCCGAATCGGAAACACCGGTTATCATGCTCACCGCCAAGAGCGAGACCATGGATAAGGTCTCCGGACTGAAACTCGGTGCAGACGACTATATCACCAAGCCGTTTGAAATGAAAGAAGTGCTCGCCCGTATCGAAGCGGTGCTTCGCCGTGCCGGCGAGCCGGAGAAGCCGCAGGAGAAGTCCCGTCGGCTGACCTTTGACAAACTCGTCATCGACCTCGATGCGTTTGAGCTGGTGGTCGACGGCCGAAAGATTGACACGCCGCCGAAGGAGATGGAACTGCTGTACCACCTTGCTTCCTCACCGAACCGTGTCTATACACGAAATCAGCTGCTTGACGAAGTCTGGGGCTTCGACTACTTTGGCGATTCCCGCACGGTCGACGTGCACATCAAGCGACTGCGCGAAAAGCTCGAGGGGGTTTCGGAAAAGTGGTCGCTGAAAACGGTATGGGGCGTCGGCTATAAATTTGAGGTCGTCGTATGAGCCGCCGCGCTCGCCGCTCCCGCCGCACCAGCACGACATTTGCCCGACAGTTTATTGCCATCGCTGCGCTGCTTCTTCTGATGCTGACTGTGCTCGGCGTTGTCTTTCGCATCGTGCTCGGCGAGTTTCTGATTGATGAAAAGCGCGCGGCGCTCGGCTCAAACGCTGCCGCCGTCGCAGAACTGGCCGCCGCCTACAACTCTGCCGGCGAGATGGAAGCCAACTGGGACTTCCGCATCAGCTTGTCGTTTGCCGCCGAGGTCTCCGATACCGACGTTGTCATCTGCGACGAAAACGGCCAGATTGTTCTTTGCTCCTGCGCAGATCTCAGCTGCAGCCATCTTGGCAAAATTATCAGCCCGGACTATATTCAATCGGTACAGGAAAACGGCGAGGTGTTCTCCACCGGCCGCGTCTCCGGCCTGTATGAGACCCACCGCTATCTGCTTGGTCTGCCGCTGGTCGCGTCGTCATCCGGCGAAGACATCGGCCTCGTGATCGTATCGTCGGAAGCGCAGAGTATTTCCGCCCTGCTGCTTCGCACAACGCTCATCTTTTTCTGGGTTGCCGTCACCGTCCTGCTCCTGGCGATGCTGATCACCTCCGTACTCGCCCGCAGTCAGGCGCGTCCGCTGCGCCAGATGGCTGCTGCCGCGCACCGATTTGCCCACGGCGACTTCTCCGCCCGAGTACAGATCAGCAGCCGCAGCGCAATCGAGATTGTGGAGTTGGCGGAGTCATTCAACTCCATGGCTGAATCTCTGGAGCTGGCAGAAACGCAGCGGAGAGAATTTGTCGCCAATGTTTCCCATGAACTGAAAACCCCGATGACCACCATCGGCGGCTTTATGGACGGCATGCTCGACGGAACGATTCCGCCGGAGAAGCATCCGCAGTATATGAAAGCCGTCTCCGACGAGGTCAAGCGGCTCTCGCGCCTGGTGCGTTCGATGCTCGAGCTCTCCCGGCTGCAGGCGCAGCAGGCCAAGGCGACATTCCGCCGCTTTGACATTTGTGAAACAACCAGCCTTGCGCTGCTGACCTTTGAACACCGCATCAACGAAAAATCGCTGGACGTCGATGTGGTGATGCCGGAGGAAGGCCTGTCGGTCCTCGGTGATCCGGACGCAATTACGCAGGTTGTGACAAATCTGCTCGACAACGCCGTTAAGTTCTCCGATCAGGGCGGCGCACTGCGCATCCGCATCGAAAAAGAGGACGACAAGGCACGCGCAACCATTTCCAACACCGGGCAAACCATTGCGCCCAGTGAACTGCCGCTTCTTTTCGACCGCTTCCATAAGACCGATAAGAGCCGCTCGATGGACAAAGACGGCGTCGGCCTCGGCCTGCACATCGTCCGCACTATCATGGATGCCCACTCTGAGACGATTCGCGTCACGAGCGAAGACGGCGTGACAAGCTTTACCTTTACCCTGGCACTTGCCGAATAACGCGAAAGGAGCAAACGGAATGAATTCTGAGATGTATACTTCCGATCCCGTCGAAAAATACGTCCAGCCTGCGATCCCGCGTAAAACCGGGCGGCGGCTTCTTCCGCTGGTGCTGCTGAGCGTTACGATTCTTGTCAGCGCCATTGTCAGCATCGCGGGTCTGGTCGGCGGCTCGCTGGGACTGAAAAAGCTCTCCGGAGAGACAATTCTGCCAACCGTCGTCGGCGTTGCCGAAGCCACGCCCATCGATTCCGACAAAACCGTTGGGACCGTGCAGATGACCCTGATCACGCAGACAGAACCTACCGGAACGAATACCGAGAGCCTGAGCTTGTCTGATATCTACAAGTGCAACATTGCCTCTGTTGTCTGCGTGCAGGCCACGACGGTCAGCGGCAACTCCGTCGGTACCGGTGTGATCTTCTCCTCCGACGGCTATATTATTACGAACTACCATGTCATTGAATCGGCCTCTGCATGCACCGTACTGCTCTCGGACAATTCGAGCTACGAAGCACGGCTGATTGGCAGCGACGCGCAGACCGATCTGGCCGTTTTGAAAATTGATGCAACCGGACTGCAGGCTGCCGTGTTCGGCGACTCTGATTCGCTGCAGGTCGGTGACACCGTCGTCGCCATCGGCAATCCGCTCGGCATCGAGCTGCGCGGCACCATGACCGACGGCATCGTTTCTGCGATCAACCGCAATATCAACATTGACGGACGCGAGATGACCCTGATCCAGACAAACGCTGCGATGAACTCCGGCAATTCCGGCGGACCGCTGATCAATATCTCCGGACAGGTCGTCGGTATCAACACCGTCAAGTTCTCGGCCTATGCATCCGACTCCGTGGAGGGCATCGGTTTTGCCATCCCGATCACTTCGGCAAAGCCGATTATCGAGGAGCTGATCAACAACGGTTTTGTCTCCGGCCGCCCGAGTATTGGTATTTCCGGTGAGAGTGTCCCGCAGTACGCGCAGGTATATTACCGTCTGCCCGACGGCGTCTACATCACAGGCATTGACGAAACCTCCGACGCCTACTTCCAGGGGATTCGTGCCGGTGATATCATCGTAGCCCTGGACAACACGCGCGTCACCAGCATTGATGAGCTCAACGCCGCTAAAAATATCCACGCCGTCGGCGACACTGTCACACTGACCATCTATCACGGCGGATTGTATTACTCCATTGACATCATCCTGGGGGAAACGGGCGCGGGCTGAGTTTCGCAAAAAAGCCTGCCGCAAATGGACAAGGGAAGGGGCTATGGTTTCTTATGAGGACGCAGCTAAAACGGCCCCGTCTGTAATCGAGGTCTTGCTCTTCATAGGGCGATGTGAATGGGGCGGTCCCGAATTCTCTCATGTTCCGTCACATGCCTGCAGATGAACCCTTCGCGAAAGGCTCTTAGCCTGGTGCATTGTTGATAGGGCCTGTAAAAAACGCTAAAACTAAAAATGGGACAAAACAATTCCCCGCAAAAAGCAGAACAGTTTCTGCCTTTTGCGGGGAATTTGCAATGATTTACCGGGGATGTTTTGCATAAACGGAGTTTTTTACAATCCCTTTTTTCCTGCAGTGCACCCCTGCAACAAATCCCCTGCGGCAGCATACACTGGCGCAGAGGGGGAATGACCATGAATCCGTATGACGCCCGGCAAGCCGCAGAAGTCTGGAGCCGGGTCACCCGTGCGACGGCTGACGCACAAAGCGACTCGATCATCACGCTGGATGATATGATCCGAGACGAGCTGTCCGACCGCGACGCCTATTTTGCGCTGGCGCGCAGAGTACGGCCCATCGAGGCGCAGACACTACGTGCGATTGCCCGGGAAGAAGCCACGCACGCGAGAAAACTTTCCACCGTGTGGTTTGTGCGATCCGGCGCGAAGCCGTCGCACTCGGCGCAGTCACCGTCCGCAAGCCGCTCTGTCACAGATGTACTGCGGGAACACATTCAGAAAGAGCAGGCCGGCGCCGAGCAGTATGCACGCGCAGCCGAGCTTGATCCGGCCTGCCGCGAGCTGTTCACACAGCTCGCCCTCGATGAGCGCCGCCATGCGAAGCTGCTCATGGCAATGCTGGAAGCAAGGATGTGACTTGCCGCAAATATGCCGCTCCGGCCGCAATCGGAGTGTGCGTTCCTGGCCGGTGCAAGCGAGGGCAGCCTGGTCCAGGAACGCACTCCCGCAGGAGACGCCTTGCAGGACGCAGATTGCTTCCTGCAAAGAAAAAAGGAGAAACCGCAGAGATTACGGGAGATAATGCTCCGGATCTGCCAGCGTCCCGTCGCACCAGACCTCAAAATGCAGATGCGGCTCGTCGGCACATTCGGCAATGGCCGTGTCGCCCACAGCACCAATCACCGTACCGGCAAGCACGGCGTCCCCTGCGCTGACCAGCGCAGTCTCGGTCAGGTTGGAATAGACTGTACGCCAGCCATTGGCATGCGAGATCTCCACCGTCGTCCCATAAAAGTCATCCGAGTAAACAGCGGTGACCGTACCAGCCTGCGTGGCAAGCACCTGCGCCCCGGCGGCGGCAGCGATGTCAATGCCGGAGTGTACGCGCCAGTCGGCCATCGTCTGCGAGTAGACCAGCGCATCCATGCTGTAGGCCTTCTGGGTCTCGCCGGCGAGCGGACGGACAACAATGGCCGACGCGATTTCGCTGACTTCTGCGTCCGTCATCGTTGTGACCACAGTGTCGGCATCGGCCGCATCGTCGGGAGCGGCCGCATCTGTCGTTTCATCCGGGATGGGTGCGGTGAGCGGCTGATCAAGGGTGAGATCGGTTGAGACGGAAGACACTTCCGGCGAAGTGTCTTCGCCCTTCGCAGAGATGGCAGTTCGAATGAAAATATAGCCCGAGATTCCTACTGCAGCGATGCACAGGAACAGGACTATGTAATAGCCCTTCTCCTTCAGCATCGCTTTGGCCGCCTCGAGCGGCTTGCGGCCGTTGTTGTTATTTGGCATGATCAATGCACCTCCGAGCATCAGTATTGCCCGTTGCTGCAAAAAATAAACAAAATGTGGAATTTATTTTCGGCTTTTGCTTGATCCTGCACAGCAGCACAATGAAAATCCGCCCCGGAAGGAAAAGTTCTTTCCGGGGCGGTCTGCAATCGTTTGGCGGTTATTTCAGCATGGCGGCGTGCTGCTGCTCAATCGCCTTGTCATACGACAGAACCGGGGCTTCATCCATGCCCTTCAGGTTGCGGTTGATATAGTTTTTTGTGACCTTGACGACCAGCGGGGAGAGCGCGATCACGCCGATCAGGTTTGGAATCGACATCAGACCGTTGAACGTGTCGGAGATATCCCACGCCAGATCCAGGCTCATCGTCGCACCAACAAAAATGAACGCAACAAACACGACCTTATAAATAATGGTGGACTTCGTCCCGATCGTCCGGCTGCCTGTGATCTTACCGATCAGATATTCCCACGACTTGACGCCATAGTAGCTCCATCCAAGAACGGTTGAGAACGCAAAGAGCAAAATGGCAATGGCGACAAACGCGCTGCCCGCACTGCCAAACACGTTGGCAAATGCGCTGGAGACAAGAACAGCACCCTCGGCATCGGTATGCATTGCGCCGGTGTTCAGATCAACCATACCGCTGGTCAGGACCACCAGTGCCGTCAGCGTACAGACAACCCAGGTGTCGGCGAAGACTTCAAAGATGCCCCACATGCCCTGTTGGACCGGCTCTTTCGCGTTCGATGTCGAATGGACCATGACCGACGAGCCGAGACCGGCTTCATTGGAAAAGACGCCGCGCTTAAAGCCCCAGGTGACTGCCATCTTTACCGCATATCCAACCGTGCCGCCTGCAACTGCCTTGAACCCAAACGCAAACGAAAAGATCGCCTCAAACGCCGGCCCGATATTGCGCCAGTTGATACCGACTATCACAACCGCGCCGACAATGTAGAGAATCACCATAAAGGGAACGACTTTCTCAGTGACGGAAGCTATGCGCTGAATCCCGCCGACGACCACGAGCGCTGCGACAGCGACCAGCACCGCACCGGTGACCCACTTCGGGATCGAGAAGGCCGAGAGCATATTGGTGGCGATGGTGTTGACCTGACCGGCGTTTCCGATGCCAAACGAAGCCAAAACCGCAAAGATCGCGAACAGCACTGCAAGCGAGTTGCCCAGCCACTTGCAGCCTTGATAGCCGCCGAGTCCATCCTGCAGATAGTACATTGCGCCGCCGGACCACTCGCCCTCGGCATTGCGGCGGCGATAGTACAGTCCCAAAACATTTTCCGAGTAGTTCGTCATCATACCGACAAACGCTGCGATCCACATCCAGAAGATCGCACCGGGGCCGCCGGAGACGATAGCCGTTGCCACACCTGCAATATTGCCGACACCGACGGTGGCAGCCAGCGCTGTACACAGCGACTGCAGCTGCGAGATGGATCCGCTCTCCTGCGTATGGCCGGAAACTTCCTTTTTGAAAATGCTGCCAATGGTGTTCTTCCACCAATGACGCCAATGCGTGACCTGGAAGCACTTCGTCAGCACCGTCATCAGCACACCGGTCAAAATGAGCAGCGAGAGCACCGGAACGCCCCAGACGATTCCATTGATCTTGTCATTGACGGCAGCAACTTGCTCGGCAAATGTAGCCGCCAGGGTCGGGGTCAACAGATTGAACATGGAAATTCCCTCTTTCTTTTCCCGTGCGGCAGTAAAAAAACGCGGACTTCCCCTGTCGGGGAAGCCCACGGATACAGCAGCAGGTCCGCAGACCCTGTCTGCGGCGCTACCAACTCTGTCCTTTTGCCTGAGAGATTTGGCTTTCGCCTTGCACCTTCGGCACTCATGTCAGAAACGAGGTTTCCAATGAGCTTCTCCAGAGCGCGATCCCTTTACAGTCCTGGTGCCTGAAAATGTTATTCCTTCGGCGGCGCCCGGAGCGCACTTTCCTGCAAAGTTCAATTCGCACGGTATTGATTTGTATTTTGATTATATCACGCAGGATTTCATGTTGCAACCCTGCATTTTATCCTGAGTTTATCCACCATATCCCGCATAATTGTGAAAGATATACGAATACAGTGAAATTTAAACCACCCAACATTGCATTTATATCGCAACGGGCGGCCGGCTGAAGCCGACCGCCCGTTTCTCATTTTCTCAGCCGAGGACCGCCTGGATCACTGCCAGGCCCTCGTCGATCTCCTCTTTGGTGATGGTGAGTGCAGGCGCAAACCGCAGGGTGTTCTGCTGCGCCGTCAACGTCAGGAGGCCGTTTTCAACCAGCCTGCCCGCCACTTCACCCGCCGTCGCGCCTACAACCGTCGCACCGATCAGCAGACCCATGCCGCGGATATCCGTCAGGCACGGCAGATTCAGTTCTGCCAGCTTCGCTTTGAGATATTCTCCCTTCTCCGCGACCTCCGCCAGCAGTGCATCGTCGACAGTGTCGAGCACGACTCTGGCCGCAGCCGAACAGATCGGATTGCCGCCAAAGGTGGAGCCGTGCTGTCCGTCCATCGTGTGCTCCGCCTTCTCTCCGGCCATAAAGCCGCCCATCGGAAGACCACCGGCAATACCCTTTGCAAACGACACTGCATCCGGCACGATACCGTACTGCTGGAACGCAAACAGCTTGCCCGTTCGGCCGATGCCTGTCTGAACCTCATCGACGAGCAGAAGAATATCGCGCTCGCGGCAGAGCTTGACAACTTCGTCAACAAAGCTCTGCTCCAGAACGACTACGCCGCCCTCGCCCTGCACCATCTCCATCAAAATGGCACAGGTGTCTTCGGTGGCCGCTGCTTTGACCGCTTCGATATCATTTGCCGGAGCATAGTCGAAGCCCTCGGCAAACGGGAAAAAGTAATTGTGAAATACGTCCTGGCCGGTTGCGGTCAGCGTTGTGATCGTGCGGCCGTGGAAAGACTGACGCAGGGAGATGATCTTCGAGCGGCCCGCGCCGTACTTGTCAAACGAGTATTTGCGCGCAAGCTTGATGATGCCCTCGTTCGCCTCCGCGCCGGAATTGCCGAAGAACACATTTTTCATGCCGGTGCGCTCAACCAGCCGCTGCGCCACCTCGACACACGGCTCAGTATAATACAGGTTCGACACATGTGCGAGCTTCTTTGCCTGCTCACACACGGCGTTGACCCATGCCTCATTGCAGCTGCCGAGTGTATTGACTGCAATGCCGGCAGTAAAATCAAGATATTCCTTGCCGTCATAGTCGCGGTAGCGCACACCGCTGCCGGACTCAATCGCAACAGGGAATTGCCCGTGATAGGTCTGCATCAGATATTGTTTGCTTTTGGAGATCAGTTCCTGATTGGTCATTGGGGTTTGCCTCCTTTGTTCCGGTCGGCGAAACGAGCCTCACGCTTCACTCCGGACTGCGATAAAATCAAAGTCGGGATCGTCTTTTTCGCTGCGCTTAGTACATCATCGTACCGACACCGGCATCTGTCAGCAGCTCCATCAGGATCGAGTGCTTCTTGCGGCCGTCGAGAATGTGCGCGGTGCGCACGCCCGCCTTAACAGCATCGACGCAGCAGCCGATCTTGGGGATCATGCCGCCGGAGATTACGCCCTCTGCCTCAAGGCCCGGGACCTCGTCAATGCGCAGTGAGCTGATCAGCGTGGATTCATCGTTAACGTCGCGCAGCAAACCGACGATATCGGTCAGAATGAGCAGCTTTTCCGCCTTGAGCGCACCGGCGATCTTGGCGGCAGCCGTATCGGCGTTGATGTTGTAGCGCGGGTTGCCGTCAATACCGGCAGCCACAGTCGAGATAACCGGGATATAACCGGCCGCAATGGCGTCGTGGATCGGCTTCGGATCAACGTCGACGACCTCACCGACAAGGCCGTAGTCAACGCCCGGCTCAACGAGCTGCTTGGCGCAGATCATCGAACCATCCATGCCGCACAGGCCGAGGGCTTTGCCGCCTCTGGCCTCGAGCATAGCGACGAGGTCCTTGTTGACCTTGCCGTTGAGCACCATCTGAACGATATCCATCGTCTCTTCGTCGGTATAACGCAGGCCATTGACGAACTTCGACTCCTTGCCGGTCTTTTTGAGCATATCCGCGATCTCCGGACCGCCGCCGTGCACAACGACAACCTCAATGCCGACGAGATTGAGCAGGACGATGTCCTCAATCACCGCTTCTCGCAGCTCCTTCGAAATCATGGCATTGCCGCCGTACTTGATTACAATGGTCTTCTGGTTGAATTTCTGGATATAGGGGAGCGCCTCAACAAGGATCTGGGCGCGTTCTTCCGTGGAAAAGTTCATACATTTGACCTCCTTGCTATCAGGTGCGGTAATCACCGTTGATTTTGACATATTCATAGGTCAGGTCGCAGCCCCAACAGGTAGCGGAGTCTGCGCCCTCATGCAGCTCAACGGCAATCGTGATCTCATCCTCCGAGAGGATCTTCTTGGCCAGCTCCTCGTCAAATGCGATGCCGTCGCCCTGATGACAGACTTCAATCTCACCGGCTGCCGAACGGAACCACGCATCAACATACTCCGGCCGGAATGCACCGCCGGAATAGCCCATCGCGCAGAGCACGCGGCCCCAGTTGGCGTCTGCACCGTACATCGCCGCCTTGACAAGACTCGAGCAGACAATCGCCTTGGCAAGCAGCTCGGCAATCTCCTCGCTCCTTGCGCCGGAGACCGTCGCAGTGATCAGGCGGGTCGCACCTTCGCCGTCTTTGGCAATTGCACGCGCAACCTGAACGAGCAGGAACTTCAGTGCATCGCAGAACTCGTCATAGTCCTCGTTCTTCGTAACGATCGGGCGGTTTGCCGCCATACCGTTGGCAATCACGGAACACATATCGTTCGTGGAGGTATCGCCATCGACCGAGACACGGTTGAGGCTGACACGCACAGCGTCATAAACCGCCTCATGCAGCATGGCAGGGGAGATGGCGCAGTCGGTGGTCACAAAGGTCAGCGTCGTACCCATATTCGGGTGGATCATGCCGGAGCCTTTGGAGATTACACCGATGGTCACCGGTGCACCGCCGACCTCACAGGTCACAGCAAACTCCTTCTTGACCGTATCGGTGGTCATGATGGCAGTCGCAGCCGCGTCGGATGCCGCCGGCGTCGTATCAAGCTGAGATGCCAGCTGCGGCATTGCCGCCTCAATGGCCTTGATGTTGAGCTCAACACCGATGACGCCGGTGGAGGCAACGATGAAATCGTCTGCCTTCAGGCCGGTCGCTTCCGCGGCCAGCATGCACATCTGCTCTGCCCACTCGTGGCTGCCGTGCGCGCAGGCATTGGCATTGCCGGAATTGACAATCACGCCGCGCGCCGTACCGTTTTCGAGGTGATCCATCGTAACGTAGATCGGCGCCGCCTTTACGCGGTTTCTGGTGTAGACTGCAGCGCCTGCCGCGGCGCAGTCGGAAACGATCAGCGCAAGATCGTTTTTATCCGGACTGGAACCGGCTTTGATGCCTGCATGCAGGCCAGCCGCTTTAAAACCCTTTGGAGCGGTCACGCCGCCGGGGATCAGTTTCATAGTGATCATCCTTTCGTCATCACAGGCCCATATCGTCAGGCAGGCCAAGCATGATATTCATATTCTGGACGGCGGCGCCGGACGCGCCTTTTCCGAGATTATCAAATCGGCACGAGACGGTCATCATCTCGTCATTGCCGCAGACAAACAGCTGCAGCTTGCACACGCCGGACAGATTGTTCGATCCGAGGAAGCCGGACGCAGGCGCCTCACAGACCTCAATCAGCTTCTCACCGGCGTAGAACTCGCGGTAAGCCTCCAGCAGCTGCGCCGGAGTCGCGCCGCCGAGCTGATCGGCATACAGCGACGTCGTCACCAGCATACCGCACGGGAAATCACAGACAATCGGATTGAAGATCGGCTTGGTTGTGAGGCCGCCGTAGCGCATCATTTCCGGAATGTGCTTGTGGTTGAGCGTCAGGCCGTACAGACGCGGCGAATCAAGCTCGACATCGCGCTCGGCAGACTCATAATCGGCGATCATCTTCTTGCCGCCGCCGGTGTAGCCGGTGAGCGAAGTTGCCGAAATGTGTGCCTGCGGCTTCAGCAGTCCGAGTTCGACCAGCGGATGCACCGCCGCAATCAGGCCTGTCGCATGGCAGCCGGGGTTTGCCACACGCTTGGCTTTGGCAATCGCCTCACGCTGGCCGCCGGTCAGTTCCGCAAAGCCATATACCCAGTCAGGATTCACCCGATGCGCCGTTGAAGCGTCAATGACGCGCACATCCGGGTTTTCAATGAGTGAGACCGCTTCTTTTGCCGCCGCATCCGGCAGGCAGAGGAACACAAGATCCGCCGAGTTGAGCAGTTCTTTTCTCGCCGCAGTGTCCTTGCGCAGCGCCTCCGGCAGTGTCAGGACCGTCAGATCGTCACGCTGGCCCAGTCGGGCGTCAATCTGCAGGCCGGTCGTGCCTTCGCGGCCATCGATGAAAATTTTCGTCGCCATAACTCAACCTCTTTCCGCGATAAAGTCCTTAATATAGGCAATCTGCTTGGCAACTGCCTCGCCGGACGGGCCGCCGTCGACCTTGCGAGCTTCCACGCAGGTGTGCAGTTCGAGCGCCTGATAGATATCAGCGTCAAACTTGTCGCAGACCGAGCGGAAATCGCGCAGGGTGAGCGTGTCGAGCGTTTCACCGGCGCGAATACAGTTGTTGACCAGCCGACCAACAATCATGTACGCATCGCGGAACGGCATACCCTTGCGCACGAGGTAGTCGGCGCAGTCGGTTGCATTGATAAAGCCGCCCGCCGCCGCTTTGGCCATGTTCTTTGGCAGCACGGTCAGTGTCGAGAGCATCGCGCCGAAGACCGGCAGGCACTGCTCCACGGTGTCGATTGCATCAAACAGCGGCTCTTTGTCCTCTTGCATGTCCTTGTTATACGCCAGCGGGAGGGACTTCATCACCGTCAGCAGCGTAACAAGATCGCCGTAGACGCGGCCGGTCTTGCCGCGGACGAGCTCAGCGACGTCCGGGTTCTTCTTCTGCGGCATGATGGACGAGCCGGTGGAGTACGCATCGTCCAGTTCGCAGAACTTGAACTCCCACGAGCACCAGAGGATGATCTCCTCGGAAAAGCGCGAGAGGTGCATCATCAGAAGCGAGCACGCGGATAAAAACTCGATGGCAAAGTCACGGTCGGAGACGCCGTCGAGCGAGTTCTGTGTGATGCGGGCAAAGCCCAGCTCCTCGGCAACCGATTTGCGGTCGATCGGATATGTCGTACCGGCAAGTGCGCCCGAGCCAAGCGGCATTTCGTCCATGCGCTCAAGGCAGTCTTCAAACCGTGTCACGTCGCGGCGGAGCATATTGGCATAAGCCATCATGTAGTGTGCAAAGGTGGTCGGCTGCGCACGCTGCAGGTGCGTGTAGCCGGGCATGTAGGCGTGTTTGTTTGCCTCTGCCTTTTCCACGAGCACGTTCATCAGATCGAGGATCATATCGCGGATCACCACGATCTCTTTCTTCAGGTACAGACGGATATCGACTGCGACCTGATCGTTGCGCGAACGCGCGGTGTGCAGCCGCTTGCCCGCATCACCGATGCGCTCGGTGAGCATGCGCTCAATGTTCATGTGGATATCTTCATTCTCCAGCGAGAACTCCACTTTTTCGGCTTCTATGTCTGCAAGGATCGCCTGCAGACCGGAGATAATGGCCTTCGCCTCATGCGGCTCGATGATCCCCTGCCGGCCAAGCATCGCTGCGTGCGCCATGGAGCCGCGGATATCTTCTTCATAAAGGCGCGCGTCAAAAGTGATCGATGAGTTGAAGTCATTTACGCGCGTATCGGTCTCTTTCTGAAACCGTCCTGCCCAGAGTTTCATAATCAATCCTCCTAGTTACGGGGCGTGGTGTCAATCTGCCGCTGCAGGCTACTGTGCCGAAAAAGCGAAGCGCGCCACGGCAATCACCGACAGTCCTTCTGGCTGTCAGAGCCGTGGCGAAGGTGCTCTGCAGAGCACTGGCCGAGCGTCAGCATGGGCGATAGCGGCACTGGTTTTTCCATATGCCGCG
The DNA here is from genome assembly GCA_964620855.1 of uncultured Oscillospiraceae bacterium. Classification (GTDB taxonomy): domain Bacteria; phylum Bacillota; class Clostridia; order Oscillospirales; family Oscillospiraceae; genus CAKTOF01. Next base: position 341 of record CAZUKJ010000016.1, on the reverse strand, counting down.
CTCTGTTTGCCCGGTTTTCCGACGGCTCCCCTTTGCAGGGGAGCCAATCGGAGCTGTACGATATATTAGAGCTTACCCTGCTCGCGCAGAGCCTGAACCTTGTCCGGCAGGCCCCAGAGATTGATGAAGCCTTCGGAATCCTTCTGGTTGTAGTCGCTCTCTTCAAAGGTGACAAGGTTCTCGGAATAGAGCGTATACGGAGAGGAGACGGACGAGGTGATGATGTTGCCCTTGTAGAGCTTGAGCTTCACCGTGCCGGTGACATACTTCTGCGTTTCAACGGCGAACGCGGTCAGTGCCTCACGCAGCGGAGTAAACCACTTGCCGTTGTAGATGAGGTC